>NZ_SZWV01000117.1:0-31286 GCF_005280945.1 Citrobacter sp. wls718 | reverse complement strand
AAAAGCGCCGTAAGGCGCTTTTTTTGTACCTGTGAATCAGTGCTGAAATATGTATGCTTGCGGTGAATGTAAAATCAATAAATAAATAAAACAGTGTTTTTATTTTATCGGTAAAATGTTTCTATTGGTGATCTTTATCGTTTTTATCTTTACGTCTTTGCCACTGATTTGAGTTTTTGGCAAAATTTAAAAGGTTTTGTCCCTCCAGCTTAAATACAATTTTTGGGAAATCTAAAATTATTCATAGATCCAATTTGATTATCCTTTTTAGGGAGGTCATATGGATTCATTCCTTAATTGTTTATGGGAAGGGACGTTTATGAAATTAAACTCCGCATTATTACTTATTCCATTATTCTCTGCAGCTGCACACGCAGGTTATGTTGATTACCGCCATGAATATTATGACGATGGCCGTAACTATGACCGTGTTTATATGTCTCACCGTTTTGCTACCGGTTTTGGTGTGGCAGTCGAAGCTATCTCACGTTCCGATGACTCGCAATCGAATGATGCGTGGAACAATATGGAAAGTAACGGCAACGAGTATACAGCAAGCTATCAATTTACTTCGCAGGGGCTTACCTGGCAGCCGGGTATTGCAATCGAGACTGGCGATAACATCACGATTTATAAGCCTTATATTCGCGTGCAGTATAACATCAATGACAACTGGTGGACCGCGTTCCGCTATCGTCAAGAGTACATGCGTAGAAACACGGAGGGTAAAGATGATCGTATGGTTTATCGCCCTGAAGCCTGGGTTGGTTATAACATCAATAACTGGATGTTTGAACTGAACGGCATTTATAAAATTGCCGATAGTGAAGATTTATATAACAACAAAAGCGAAGATTATGAGTATAACTTCCGGGTTGCTTATAACATAGGTTCCTGGGTTCCTTTTGTTGAAATCGGTAATGTTTCATCAGGTTATAACACAACAACGACAGACGATCGTCAGACCCGTTATCGTGTCGGTCTCGGTTATAACTTCTGATCGCTAATACTCTTCTCATCGGTTTATTACGCTGAGTATCGGGATATAAGCATAATTTGCGTGAATAGTGTATCTAAGGAGTTGACATCATGTCCAATGATGGAACTATGATTAGAAGCAATAGCAGTATTGCCGTCAGACCTTTCGGATTCAGAGATAAAATTGGTTATTTATGTGGTGACCTGGGAACCTGTTTTATTCTTGGGTTAGTGAATAGCTTTTTAATGATTTATTACACCAACGTACTCGGTGTTTCTGGCGTTATTGTTGGCTCACTTTATTTTGTGACCAAACTCTTTGATGCGTTTGTCGATGTTGGCGTAGGGCGCTTATGTGATACGTCTAAACTGACGGCGTACGGGCGTTTTAACCCTTGGGTACGCCGCATGAAGTATCCATTCTGTATCATTGCGGTCGTCCTGTTTCTGCCGTTTGTACAAGACTTTTCTTATACGGCGAAAATTATCTACATCTGCATCTCCTATTTTATTTACGGCTCACTGCTATCGACTGTGAGTATTCCTTATGGTGCCATGTCTGCGGCGATTAGCTCTAACCCGGAAGATCGCGTATCGCTTTCAACCTACCGCAGCGTTGGGTCCGCAATCGGCGGCGGGGCAACCGGATTTTTTATTCCTATCCTGATGTACACCACTTTGGTGGACGGAAGCCAGGTGATTTCCGGGCAGCACTTCTTCTGGATCGCCATTGGTTGCGCAATACTGGGCTTTATCTTTTTAACGCTGACCTGCCATTTAACGACGGAACGCGTGCGGGTGGAAAGAAAAGATAGCATGCCTGTGTCGGTGCTTCTGAAAGGGTTGATACGCAATAAAGCATTGATTGTTTTAGTTGTTGTGGATCTGCTGATCGTGATTAATCAGGGGCTTTCCGGCACCAATATGACCTATCTGTTTAATGACTATTTCCACAATAAAGAGGCGATGTCTGTCGCGTTACTGTTTACCTTTGGTTCCTTGATTTTGCTGGCACCCTCGGCATCCTGGCTCACGAAGCGATTTGGTAAGAAAGAAGCCAGCGTAGGTGCGCTGCTCTTTTCGGTGGTCATGTACGTGATCATGTATTTCACCCATATCACCGACGCGAAAGTCTATTTGGTTTTCCTGTTCCTGGCGACGTTGGGGGCGGGGTTATTCAACCTGATGATTTGGGCGTTCATGACCGATGTTTGCGACTACCACCAGTATGTCACCGGCGATCGTGAGGATGGTACCGTTTATGGCGTGAACTTCTTTGCCCGCAAGGTGGGTCAGGCGTGCGCAGGGGCCATTGGCGGCTTTATGCTGGCGATCATTGGTTATCAATCGTCATCAACCGGCGGTGCGGTGCAAACCAGCATTGTGCAGGAAAATATTTATACGATGGCGAATCTCTTGCCGGCTTTATGCTTGTTTTTGGCGGCGGTCGTGCTGATTTATTTCTATCCGTTGAACCGTAAAGAAACGCTCAAAATGGAAGAAACATTGAACAAGCTCAATGGTATTAGTAAGTAACGTCGTGAAGGTATGAGGCTCTGTCTCGCGCGTTATGCGTTAGGAGAAACAGGACGAGAAGAGGCGGGAGCAGTCCCGCGTCTTCTCATCTTTTGCAACGTCAGCCGCCGTTTTAACTAGTTAGTACTCCCACGTCTCCGGGTTGATCCCCAGTTCACGCATAATTACCTTGGCTTCTTCCGGGATTTCATCACTGCGCTCTTTGCGCAGATCGTCATCGTTGGGTAACGGTTGTCCGGTAAAGGCATGCAGAAACGCTTCACACAGCAACTCGCTGTTGGTGGCGTGGCGCAGGTTGTTCACCTGACGACGCGTGCGTTCATCGGTAAGGATCTTTAACACCTTCAGAGGAATGGAAACCGTAATCTTTTTGACTTGCTCACTCTTCTTACCGTGCTCAGCGTATGGGCTGATATATTCGCCGCTCCATTCAGCCATGAGATACTTAATCCTCTTTGTCATTAAATTTGAGGCCAGAACCTGAGCCCGGACCATAACTGTGCGTAGTTTATCGTAGTGGCGCGGCCCTGACACGAAGTTAGCCGACGCAGATGTACGCTAATGCATATAATTTTAACGGCTATTTTGAATTTGCTCAATCTATACGCAAAGAAGTTTAGATGTCCAGATGTATTGACGGCTATTGTAACAATGATTACTCTGGGGTCTGACTATTCACCGGCTCAGCCAGGAACTCCTCAATATGACGCGTAAACAGGCCACCATCGCAGTGCGTAGCGGATTAAATGACGACGAGCAGTACGGTTGCGTTGTCCCGCCGATTCACCTTTCAAGCACCTATAATTTTACCGGATTCAACGAGCCTCGGGCCCATGACTATTCACGTCGCGGTAACCCGACGCGTGATGTTGTCCAGCGTGCGCTGGCGGAGCTGGAAGGCGGTGCGGGCGCGGTGCTGACCAGTACCGGTATGTCGGCAATTCATCTGGTAACTACGGTGTTCCTGAAGCCGGGCGACCTGCTGGTGGCGCCGCACGACTGTTACGGCGGCAGCTATCGCCTGTTTGACAGCCTGGCGAAGCGTGGGTGTTATCGCGTGCTGTTTGTCGATCAAGGCAATGAAGCCGCGCTGAAGGCTGCGTTAGCGGAGAAACCGACGTTGGTGCTGGTAGAAAGCCCAAGTAATCCGCTGTTACGCGTGGTCGATATTGCGAAAATCTGCCAGTTGGCGCGTGAGGCTGGCGCGGTAAGCGTCGTTGATAACACGTTTTTAAGCCCGGCACTGCAAAATCCACTGGCATTGGGCGCCGATCTGGTGTTGCATTCATGCACGAAATATTTAAATGGTCACTCAGATGTCGTGGCTGGCGTGGTGATTGCAAAAGATCCAGAACTGGTCACTGAGCTGGCATGGTGGGCGAATAATATCGGCGTCACCGGCGGCGCATTTGATAGTTATCTGCTGTTGCGCGGCCTGCGTACGCTATCACCTCGTATGGAGGTGGCACAACGCAACGCCCAGGCGATTGTCGACTATTTGCAAACCAAGCCGCTGGTGAAAAAACTGTATCACCCGTCACTGCCGGATAATCAGGGGCATGAAATTGCCGCGCGTCAGCAAAAAGGCTTTGGCGCGATGTTGAGTTTTGAACTGGATGGTGATGAGCAAACGCTGCGCGACTTCCTTGGCGGGTTATCATTGTTTACGCTGGCAGAATCACTGGGGGGCGTCGAAAGCCTGATCTCCCATGCCGCGACCATGACCCACGCGGGGATGGCACCAGAAGCACGTGCTGCTGCCGGCATTTCTGAGACGCTGCTGCGTATCTCCACCGGTATTGAAGATGGCGAAGATTTAATTGCCGACCTGGAAAATGGCTTCCGGGCTGCAAACAAGGGGTAAACATGAGTGTGATTGCGCAGGCAGGGGCGAAGGGTCGTCAACTGCACAAATTTGGTGGTAGTAGTCTGGCTGACGTGAAATGTTATTTACGTGTCGCAGGCATTATGGCTGAGTACTCGCAGCCTGACGACATGATGGTTGTTTCCGCGGCGGGCAGTACCACTAACCAGTTGATTAGCTGGCTGAAGTTAAGCCAGACCGATCGCCTTTCTGCGCATCAGGTTCAGCAGGCGTTACGCCGCTATCAGAGCGAGCTTATTAGCGGTCTGTTACCACCAGACGTGGCCGATGGGCTGATTGGCGAGTTTATTCACGATCTGGAGCGCCTGGCCGGTTTACTCGACGGCGGCGTCAACGATACGGTCTACGCTGAAGTAGTCGGGCATGGTGAAGTGTGGTCAGCGCGTCTGATGTCTGCCGTACTTAACCAGCAGGGTCTGGAATCTGCCTGGCTGGATGCGCGCGAGTTTTTGCGCGCGGAACGCGGCGCTCAACCGCAGGTGGATGAAGGCCTTTCGTATCCCTTACTGCAACAGCTGTTGGCGCAGCATCCGGGGAAACGCCTGGTGGTGACCGGATTTATCAGCCGCAGTAATGCGGGCGAAACGGTGCTGTTGGGGCGTAACGGTTCTGACTACTCCGCGACCCAGGTTGGCGCACTGGCGGGTGTTTCCCGCGTGACTATCTGGAGCGATGTCGCCGGGGTGTACAGCGCGGATCCGCGCAAAGTAAAAGATGCGTGTTTGCTGCCGTTGCTGCGCCTTGATGAAGCCAGCGAACTGGCGCGTCTGGCGGCACCGGTTCTCCATGCCCGTACCTTACAGCCGGTTTCCGGCAGCGATATTGATCTCCAGTTGCGCTGTAGCTATACGCCGGAACAAGGATCGACGCGCATTGAACGCGTGCTGGCTTCCGGTACCGGGGCGCGTATTGTCACCAGCCATGACGACGTTTGCCTGATTGAGTTCCAGGTGCCCACAGGTCAGGACTTTAAGCTGGCTTACAAAGATATCGACCAGATTTTAAAACGTGCACAGGTGCGTCCGCTGGCGGTGGGTGTGCATCCTGATCGCCAACTGCTGCAATTTTGCTACACCTCTGAAGTCGCTGACGGCGCGCTGAAAATTCTTGATGAAGCAGGCCTGCCGGGCGAGCTGCGTTTGCGTCAAGGCCTGGCGTTGGTGGCGATGGTGGGTGCTGGGGTGACGCGTAACCCGCTGCACTGCCACCGTTTCTGGCAACAACTGAAGGGCCAGCCGGTTGAGTTTACCTGGCAGTCAGAAGAGGGTATCAGCCTGGTTGCCGTGCTGCGTACTGGCCCGACCGAAAGCCTGATCCAGGGTCTGCACCAGTCAATTTTCCGCGCTGAAAAACGCATCGGCCTGGTGCTGTTTGGCAAGGGGAATATCGGTTCTCGCTGGCTGGAGCTGTTTGCCCGTGAGCAGAGCACGCTGTCTGCGCGTACCGGTTTTGAATTCGTGCTGGCAGGCGTGGTGGATAGCCGCCGTAGCCTGCTGAATTACGAAGGACTGGACGCCAGCCGCGCGTTAGCCTTCTTTGATGATGAAGCGGTAGAGCAGGATGAAGAATCCTTGTTCCTGTGGATGCGCGCGCACCCGTATGACGATTTAGTCGTGCTGGACGTCACCGCCAGTGAACAACTGGCGGATCAGTATCTGGATTTCGCCAGCCACGGTTTTCACGTGATTAGCGCCAATAAACTGGCTGGCGCAAGCACGAGTAATAAGTATCGCCAAATCCACGACGCCTTTGAGAAAACCGGTCGTCACTGGCTGTATAACGCCACTGTCGGCGCCGGATTGCCGATCAATCATACCGTACGGGATCTGATTGACAGCGGAGACACCATTTTGTCGATCAGCGGGATCTTCTCCGGCACGCTGTCGTGGCTGTTCCTGCAATTTGACGGTTCTGTTCCGTTTACCGATCTGGTGGATCAGGCGTGGCAGCAGGGGCTGACTGAGCCGGATCCGCGCGTTGACCTTTCTGGTAAAGATGTGATGCGCAAGCTGGTGATCCTGGCGCGTGAAGCGGGCTACGACATCGAGCCGGACCAGGTTCGCGTGGAGTCACTGGTACCTGCGCACTGTGAAGAAGGCTCTATTGACCATTTCTTTGAAAATGGCGATGAGCTGAATGAGCAGATGGTTCAGCGGCTGGAGGCCGCCCGTGAAATGGGGCTGGTACTGCGCTACGTGGCACGTTTCGATGCCAACGGCAAAGCGCGTGTGGGGGTGGAAGCGGTTCGCCCTGAACACCCGCTGGCGGCGCTGCTGCCGTGCGATAACGTGTTCGCCATCGAAAGCCGCTGGTACCGCGATAACCCGCTGGTGATCCGTGGGCCGGGGGCGGGTCGTGATGTGACCGCCGGGGCGATTCAGTCGGATATTAATCGTCTGGCGCAGTTGCTGTAGGGTGTGTGTTGCCGGATGGCGCTACGCTTATCCGGCCTACGTAGTAAGGGTAATGCCGTGTAGGCCGGATAAGATGCGCAAGCATCGCCATCCGGCATCTTTACTGTTTCGCAAACACCTCTTTTGCGGCGAACAGCCCGTTCAGCGCAGCGGCAATGTGCACCTTTAACTGCGGTGTGGCGTTACCTAACGCGCCAGGTGCGGCGTGGAAAACTGGACGCGGCTAGTGTGGCGCTGCCGCTGGAGGCTACTGGACTCACCGTGATCCCGCTCGCCTGTCTGCATTGAAGAGCCGCTGGAGCATGATGTTCTGCTCGCGCGTATTGCGCGTGGCGAGGGGGTGAGCCTGTTTCCGGCATCGTTTGCAGCTATCCAGCGGCAGGGAGTAGTTTTTCGTCCGCTATGCGACACGGAATTGTGCATCACTGTCGGACTGATATTACCGCCTGAACAAGAATCTCGCCTGCAATGGCTTCCTTCATTACTCTCGGCGTCCTTCCTTTCTGCACGCTAAAGTGAATTATTTTCATCTTCACTGAGTATTCCTCACCTTTCACGATGATTTTTATGTTGACGTTACGGCGCTTTTCCGTCATTTTTACATCTAGACGTCTAAACGTATAGCAGTTCACAACACAACATATAACGACAAAAGATTGATGAGGTAAGGTATGAGCTTTTTTCACGCCAACCAGCGGGAAGCCCTGAATCAGAGCCTGGCTGAAGTCCAGGGTCAGATTAACGTTTCGTTTGAGTTTTTCCCGCCGCGCACCAGTGAAATGGAGCAAACACTGTGGAACTCAATCGATCGCCTGAGCAGTCTGAAGCCCAAGTTTGTCTCCGTGACCTACGGCGCAAACTCCGGTGAGCGTGACCGCACGCACAGCATCATTAAGGGGATTAAGGATCGCACCGGTCTTGAAGCGGCCCCGCATCTGACCTGTATTGATGCTACTCGCGACGAGCTGCGAATTATCGCTCAGGATTACTGGAACAACGGGATTCGTCATATTGTGGCCCTGCGCGGCGACCTGCCGCCAGGCAGTGGCAAACCGGATATGTACGCCGCCGATCTGGTTGGGTTACTCAAAGAAGTGGCAGACTTTGATATCTCTGTTGCGGCCTATCCGGAAGTCCACCCGGAAGCGAAAAGCGCCCAGGCCGATCTGCTCAACCTGAAGCGTAAGGTCGACGCCGGAGCGAATCGCGCGATCACCCAGTTTTTCTTCGACGTGGAAAGCTATCTGCGTTTTCGTGACCGCTGCGTAACCGCAGGTATCGATGTGGAAATTATCCCGGGTATCCTGCCGGTCTCTAATTTTAAGCAGGCGAAAAAATTCGCTGACATGACCAACGTGCGCATCCCTTCCTGGATGTCGACGATGTTTGACGGTCTGGATGATGATGCGGAAACCCGCAAGCTGGTGGGCGCTAACATTGCCATGGACATGGTGAAGATTTTAAGCCGTGAAGGGGTGAAAGATTTCCATTTCTATACGCTCAATCGCGCCGAGATGAGCTACGCGATATGCCATACGCTGGGCGTCAGGCCTGCTTAATTGTAACATCAGCCCTCTACGGAGGGCTTTTTGTTGATCATTTTGATCTACATCTCTGTAACTAAAAATATAAAAGGATTTAGCTATCGAATCTGTGGGTTTTTTCGACTATATCTTATCTCTGGTGGTGTATATCGTAGCTAGAACACTGTAAAGGGAGCATATAGATGAGCATGTCCGACGATAGCCAAAACGCATCAACTGCCGGTAAGTGTCCTTTCCATCAAGGCGGTCACGATCCCAGCGCGGGAGCAGGAAGAAATAACCGCGACTGGTGGCCGAATCAACTCCGCGTAGACCTTTTGAACCAACACTCCAACCGTTCGAACCCATTGGGTGAAGATTTCAATTACCGCAAAGAATTTAGCAAACTCGACTATTCTGCCCTGAAAGGGGATCTCAGAGCCCTCCTGTCCGAATCTCAACCGTGGTGGCCCGCTGACTGGGGCACGTATGCCGGTTTGTTTATCCGTATGGCATGGCACGGCGCAGGGACCTATCGCTCCATTGATGGACGCGGTGGCGCAGGTCGCGGACAGCAGCGTTTTGCACCACTGAACTCCTGGCCGGACAACGTGAGCCTGGATAAAGCCCGTCGTTTGTTGTGGCCTGTTAAGCAAAAGTATGGTCAGAAAATTTCCTGGGCCGACCTGTTTATCCTCGCGGGTAACGTGGCGCTGGAGAACTCCGGCTTCCGTACCTTTGGCTTTGGTGCCGGTCGTGAAGACGTATGGGAACCGGATCTTGATGTGAACTGGGGTGACGAAAAAGCCTGGTTGACGCACCGCCACCCGGAAGAGCTGGCGAAAGCCCCGCTGGGTGCGACTGAGATGGGACTTATCTACGTGAACCCGGAAGGGCCGGATCACAGCGGTGAACCGCTTTCCGCGGCAGCAGCGATTCGTGCCACCTTCGGCAACATGGGGATGAATGACGAAGAAACCGTGGCGCTGATTGGCGGTGGTCATACGTTGGGTAAAACCCACGGTGCAGGTCCTGCATCGCACGTCGGCCCCGATCCAGAATCAGCACCGATTGAGGCGCAGGGCTTAGGTTGGGCCAGCAGCTACGGCAGCGGTGTGGGCGCAGACAACATCACCTCCGGTCTGGAAGTGGTCTGGACGCAAACGCCGACCCAGTGGAGCAACTATTTCTTCGAGAACCTGTTCAAATACGAATGGGTACAGACCCGCAGCCCGGCCGGTGCTATCCAGTTTGAAGCGGTCGATGCTCCTGAAATTATTCCGGATCCGTTTGATCCGTCGAAAAAACGTAAGCCGACGATGCTGGTTACCGATCTGACGCTGCGTTTTGATCCGGAATTCGAGAAGATCTCCCGTCGTTTCCTCAACGATCCGCAGGCGTTTAACGAAGCCTTTGCCCGCGCATGGTTTAAGCTGACGCACAGGGATATGGGGCCAAAATCACGTTACATTGGACCAGAAGTCCCGCAGGAAGATCTGATTTGGCAGGATCCGCTGCCGCACGCGTTCTTCAACCCAAGCGAAGAAGATATCCTTAACCTGAAGGCGACCATTGCGGCTTCCGGGCTTTCCGTGGGCGAGTTGGTGTCGGTGGCATGGGCTTCTGCGTCAACGTTCCGCGGGGGCGATAAACGCGGCGGGGCTAACGGGGCGCGTCTGGCGCTGAATCCGCAACGCGGCTGGGAGGTGAATGCGACGGCAGCCCGTGTTCTGCCGGTGCTGGAAGGTATTTATAAATCGGCGCATACCGCCTCGTTAGCCGATATCATCGTGCTGGCAGGCGTCGTTGGTGTAGAGAAGGCGGCAAGCGCGGCAGGTGTCAGCATCAATGTACCTTTTGCGCCGGGTCGTGTGGATGCGCGTCAGGATCAGACTGATATTGAGATGTTTGAACTGCTCAAGCCGATTGCCGATGGTTTCCGTAATTATCGTTCCCGTCCTGAGGTTTCGACCACCGAGTCGCTGCTGATCGATAAAGCGCAGCAACTGATGTTAACCCCGCCGGAAATGACCGTGCTGGTGGGCGGTATGCGTGTGCTGGGAACAAACTTCGATGGTAGCCAGCATGGCGTCTTTACCGATCGCCCAGGCGTGCTCAGCACTGACTTCTTTGTCAATCTGCTGGATATGCGTCATGAGTGGAAGGCGGTTGATGCGTCACAGGAGCTGTTTGAAGGTCGCGACCGTCTGAGCGGCGAAGTGAAGTACACGGCAACCCGCGCTGACCTGGTGTTTGGCTCTAACTCGGTCCTGCGTGCTGTGGCTGAAGTGTATGCCTGCAGCGATGCCCACGAGAAGTTTGTGAAAGACTTTGTCGCGGCATGGGTGAAAGTGATGAATCTGGACCGTTTCGACTTGCTGTAAAGCAAGAGGCCGGATGGCATACAGAAAATCCCCGCAATTGCGGGGATTTTTATTGGCCGTTAGGCATGGCCGGATAAGGCGAAGCCGCCATCCGGTCAAACCGTGCTTATTCCCACTCTTGCAGGAATCGCTGACCGTACTGATCTGCCACCAGCAGCGCGGCGTAAACCTGATCCGGCGTGGCTCCGCCAGGCATGTTGTGAATGGTTTCGCCTTCGGCACAGGCTGCTTCGGCCACGATGCGCATTTTGGCCGGAATATCCTGCTTGATATCCAGTTGGGCAAGGGTGATTGGCAGACCAACGGAGTGGCACAGTGCCGCCACGGTTTCAATTTCTTCTACCGGCGCATTTTCCAGTACTAACTGCGTTAACGTACCGAATGCCACTTTTTCACCGTGATAATAGTGATGTGCATCCGGGATGGCCGTCAGGCCGTTGTGAATAGCATGTGCTGCGGCCAGCCCACCGCTTTCAAAACCGACGCCGCTCAGGTAGGTGTTGGCTTCAATCACGCGCTCCAGTGCTGGGGTCACCACGTGCTGCTCGGCGGCCAGCATCGCTTTTTCGCCTTCTTCGATCAGCGTGTTGTAGCACAGCTCGGCTAGCGCCAGTGCCACCTGAGTACACTGACCACCGGCCATGGTGGTGGCGCCGCTGCGTGAACAGGCGCGGGCTTCAAACCAGGTTGCCAGCGCATCGCCAATGCCGGCGGCAAGTAAACGAGCCGGTGCCCCCGCGACAATTTTGGTATCCACAATGACCCGGTCCGGGTTGTTCGGCAGCAGCAGATAGCGATCGAACTCACCTGCATCGGTGTAAATTACCGACAGCGCGCTGCAGGGGGCATCGGTTGAGGCAATGGTCGGTGCAATGGCAACCGGCACGCCCATAAAGTGGGCCAGTGCTTTGGCGGTATCCAGGGTTTTACCGCCACCAATGCCTAATACCGCGCCACACTGCGCTTGTTCCGCGACGCCGCGCAGGCGATCGATTTCGTTTTGTGAACATTCGCCGCCAAACGGGGCGATTTCCAGCGCCAGACCGGCATCCTGGAAGCTTTTTTCCAGGGCGGGTTGGGCAAAGCCTAAGACAAATTTGTCTCCAACAACCAGCCAGCGTTCCGCCAGCGGTTTGAGGTAACTGCCAAGACGAGTAATAACATCGGCACCCTGGATGTATTTACCCGGTGATTGAATAATGCGATCCATACGTTATCTCCTTAAAGAGTGATCCGACCAAATGCGTTGTTCCAGTCCTGCTCAAACTTCTCTATTGCAGACTCTACCGCAGGGGTATTGAGCATTTGTTGCGCTACATCTAATGGCAGGGTGATTGCTTCACATCCTGCCAGTAAGCAATCCAGCGCCTGGCGTGGCGTTTTAAAGCTGGCTGCCAGCACAATGCTGCTTGGCGCATGCAGCTCCAGCAATGTTTGCAGTTCCTGTACCGTGCGGATACCGTCTCCGCCCTGGGCGTCAACACGGTTCACATAAGGGGCGACATATTTTGCTCCCGCCAGCGCGGCCAGCAGTCCTTGCGCTGCGCTGTACACGGCGGTGCCTAAGGTGGTAATACCTTCTTTTTTCAGTTGCTTGATGGCCGCCAGACCTTCGGCGGTGACCGGGATTTTAACGACGATACCTGGTACGGCGAGGCTCAGGCGCTTAGCTTCTTCCACCATCCCCTGCGCATCACGGCTCATGGTCTGCGCGAACAGAATGCCGTCTTTGCCCATTGCCTTTTGCAGACGCGGCAGTACCTCCCAGATGGACTCTTTACTTGCCGCCACGATGCTTGGGTTGGTAGTGACGCCAGCAATCGGGAAGATGCGTGCCAGACGTTCAACTTCCGCCACGTTGGCGGTATCCAGGTACAGTTCCATACAAAACACCCTCTTAATATTCGGTTAGCCGCCCGTTGCCGGAATGCTGTTCTGCGTACAGGATAAGAGCGTTTTACAGTCGTGCGCTATCTGACAAATCTGCCAAAAACTGGATAAATGTAATGTATCTGTCAAAGTGAGAGATACATCACATGTTAATTATCTATGGGTTTATTCTGGGGTATAGAGAGTTTTGAGGGTTCTTGCATATTACAAAAATCCAGTAAATGATGGATTTGTGCTCAGTCTGTGTCGCTACGCAACGGCTTCACTGCCGATGTGCCTCTTTTTCCGTTAACTGGCTGTGATATTGCCGACGATACTCTGACGGAGAACGCTCTGTATTCTTACGAAACAGGCGACAGAAGTAGTTACTGTCGACAAATCCACAGGAGTGTGCCACTTCTTTCACCTTCAGGTCGTAACCCTTCAGCAGCGCCTTAGCGTGTTCCAGTCGCGTATGGTTCAGATACTCGTTAAAACCAATCGCCCCGGTTTTCTGAAACAGGTGTGAGAGGTAATTCGGTGAAATGTAGAATGCCTGGGCGACGGATTCGCGGGTCAGCGGCGAGGCGTAGCGTTCGTCGATATAGTCGCGAATAGCGTCGAAAAGCGCCTGACTACGCGACGCGGTCTGGATCTGGCTGCCCAGCAGATCGCGACAGTGGCTTAACAGACTGGCGACGATCAGCCTGGCCGTTTGTTGCTCCTGTGGCTGCATCTGCATCTCATGTAGCGTTTGCAGCAGGAAGGAGCCAATACGCGGTCCGCGCCGCGCAACGTGTTGTTTGGCGAGGTTTTGACATTGTTTTCCATCCCACTGAACGATGCTGAAACCTAACTGCTGTTTGCCGAACAAGATGCTGAGCGTGGTGACCGGCGTGTGCCACTGCGGGAGATTCCAGCCACCTGCCGGGACGTACAGCACATCACCAGAGGTAAGTTTGTTTCCGATGCTGACATCAGCAAACTCGCCTTCCAGTACAATTTCCAGACGGGGAAAATCAACCTGATAGGCTAATTCCGGCATTGAACTGTTGGTGCTGGCGAAACACACCTGCCGCAGCGGGAGGGGACCGTTAATCAGGCGGGAGAGAAGGTGGCTGACGTCGTGATACATGTGAATCCCTTGCTGGCAACAGACAGGGCCACAGTAACGTTGATGGTAAAAAAAGGCCACCCTAAAAGAGTGGCCTGGGGCGGTAAACGATCACTGATTACCGATTTGATCGCCGTAAGGCAGAGTATCGTAATCAATCAGGGCGTTTTTCTTGTACGGATTACCAATCCAGCGGGTTGTCTCTTTGAACTGCGGGTTGGTAATGGCACGTGTCGGGTCGAATCCATCGTAGGTAAAGCCCGCTAAATCAGACCAGGTATGAATAAGTTCAGAGCTGCTGTACTTACGATCGACATCTTGTGAGAAGTCACGCGGGTGTGCAGCCTGCCATTTTTCAGACGTCCATAGCAGGAACGGCACCGTGTACATATGACGCGTTGGGTTGTCTTCATTACGCCCCTGCGTTTTATGCGGCGGCGTGTCATACACCTCTTCGCCATGGTCGGAGAAGTAGAGCAGGAAGCCGTTCGGATCGGTGGCTTTGTAGTCGTTAATCAGGCTGGCAATGATGTGGTCGTTATACATATTAGCGCTGTCGTAATCGTTATAGGCTTCCAGCTCATCGTTGCTCAGGCCTGCAGGAACGTGGTCGATATTGTTGTCGAATTTCCCCTGACCATCCGGATAGCGGAATTTGTACTTAATATGTGTTCCCAGCAGATGAACGATGATGAATTTTTTCGGCGCCGGATCGGCCAGCACTTCTTTAAACGGTGCCAGCACGTTGCTGTCATATTCGCGCGCACTTTGCGTTCGCTGCTGGTTCATATAGAACTGCTTATCCGTTTGCTTGGAAAATACGGTCAGCATGGTGTTACGGGCGGTCATGGTTTGCTGGTTAGTGATCCAGAAGGTCTTATACCCCGCCTGCTTCATCATGTTCATCAGCGACGGCTGTGTCAGATATAAATCCGGGTTCTTCTCGTTAGCAAAGGTCAGCGCTTGCTGCAGGATTTCAATAGTGTAAGGACGAGAGGTCACAACATTATTGAATACGGTCAGGTTAGGATCGGATTTGTGCAGCGCGTCCAGTTCCGGCGTGGTTTTACGCGGATAGCCGTACAGGCTCATGCGCCCACGCTGAGTTGACTCACCAATCACCAGCACCAGCGTGCGCGGAGCATCGCCAGAGTTGTCTTTAAAGTGCGCCAGTGGCGGTAGCGCATTGTTCTCATTCAGCAGACTGTTCAATGAGGTTAGTTGTTGACGATACTGATAATAGCCAGAAATAAACTGCCACGGTGCGGCGGGCTCCATACGAGCAGCAAGACCGTTCAGCGTTTGCTCGACAGGTTTATGCTTAATAAACGTATTGACGGTCATCGGGTGCAGAATCAAACCGTATAACAGCGCAAACGACACCAGATAACGCCAGGGGGAGGGAATATGAACCGGGCGCAGGCGCGTCCACAGCAGAATCGCCACGGCGGTATAGGCCAGCGCGATGAAGACAATTTTAAGGCTGAAATACTGACTTAAGTATTCGCTGGCTTCGTTGGCATTAGTCTCAAACATCACGTACAGCACGCTCTGTGAGAACTCCTGCCCGTAAATGACGTAATAACTCAGTGCGGCGAGCGACGCGGCCCACAGCACGACGCCAATGACGGCGGCAATAATACGGATACGATTAGGGAATAAGAATACCGGGATCAACCATAGCGAACTAAATAATAATGAGTCACGTAATCCGGTCGATCCGCTATAACCGCTAAAATAGATAATGGCCTGCAGTAATGAAGAAAAAAACCAAAAATAGAGAAGTGCCCAACCTAGGGCTTTCCAGCTAAACGGGGGTTTAGTCTGGAGTTGTAAGGATTGCATAGTGTAAGCCTGTCATTAATCGTGTCGCCAAGAGTAGCGGCTAAATCTTAAGGAGATCTGAAGCGTCGCGACGTTAAGATCGCTTTTCGTTGATGATTCATTCATAAAATAAATGAATCAAGGCAAGAATATATTTGAAATGAAACGGTTATGACAAGCGTTTTTGAGGTCACCCCCGCGCAATTGCACGAGGGTGACAGGGGGGGCTTACTTAACCGGTATTACGCATACCCGCTGCGACACCGGCGATGGTGACCATCAGCGCTTGTTCAACGCGCGGATCGGGGGCTTCACCTTGTTCTTCTGCCAGACGCGAACGGTGTAACAGTTCAGCCTGTAGCACGTTCAACGGATCGGTATAAATATTTCTTAACTGAATTGACTCGGCAATCCACGGCAGGTCGGCCATCAAATGTGAGTCGTTGGCGATTGCCAGTACCACGTTGATGTCGGCTTCCAGACGGTGGCGCAGTTCTTCACCTAACGGCCACAGCTCTTTTTTGACCAGACGCTGATCGTAGTATTCTGCCAGCCACAGGTCCGCTTTCGAGAACACCATTTCCAGCATGCCAAGGCGCGTGGAGAAGAATGGCCAGTCGCGGCACATCGCTTCAAGTTCGCTCTGTTTACCGTCTTCAACCACTTTTTGCAGTGCGGTACCTGCGCCCAGCCAGGCCGGGAGCATCAGGCGGTTTTGTGTCCAGGCGAAGATCCATGGAATGGCACGCAAAGACTCTACCCCACCGGTCGGACGGCGCTTAGCTGGACGTGAGCCGAGCGGTAATTTACCCAGTTCCTGCTCGGGAGTTGCTGAGCGGAAGTAAGGTACAAAGTCTTTGTTCTCACGCACGTAGCCACGGTACAGCTTGCAGGAGATATCTGACAGCTCATCCATAATATGGCACCAGCTGTCTTTCGGTTCCGGCGGTGGTAGCAGGTTGGCTTCCAGGATCGCGGCGGTGTACAGAGACAGGCTGCTGATGGTCACTTCCGGCAGACCGTATTTGAAGCGGATCATCTCACCCTGCTCAGTGACGCGCAGTCCGCCTTTCAGGCTGCCAGGTGGTTGTGAGAGCAGTGCCGCATGGGCCGGAGCGCCGCCGCGGCCGATTGAACCCCCCCGGCCGTGGAACAACGTCAGTTCAATGCCGGCTTTTTCGCAGGTTTTGATCAACGCATCCTGCGCCTGATATTGCGCCCAGGACGCCGCCATCACGCCTGCGTCTTTGGCGGAATCAGAGTAGCCAATCATGACCATCTGCTTGCCCTGAATCAGACCGCGGTACCAGTCGATATTCAACAACTGAGTCATTACATCGTCAGCATTGTTGAGGTCGTCCAGCGTTTCAAACAGCGGCGCTACCGGCATGGTAAAACCAATGCCAGCTTCTTTCAGCAGCAGGTGAACGGCCAGCACATCCGACGGTGTTTTTGCCATCGAGATCACGTAGGCAGCAATAGAACCATGAGGTGCTTCGGCAATCACCCGACAGGTATCGAGGACTTCGCGGGTATCGTTACTCGGTTCCCAGCTGCGCGGCAGCAGTGGACGTTTGGAGTTCAGTTCTCGGATCAGGAAGGCCTGTTTGTCTGCTTCTGACCAGCTTTCGTAGTCGCCAATGCCCAGGTAACGGGTCAGTTCGCCCAGCGCTTCGGTATGACGGGTGCTTTCCTGACGAATATCGATACGCACCAGCGGGACGCCAAAACATTTCACTCGGCGCAAGGTATCGAGCAGTTCGCCATTGGCGATGATGCCCATACCGCAGGCTTGCAGTGATTGATAACACGCGTACAGCGGTTCCCATAGCTGCTCGTTTTGTGTCAGCAGACCTGCAGGTTTCGGCAATTTTTCGCCTTTCAGTCGCGCTTCCAGCCAGGCCTGGGTCGTCATCAGACGCGAACGGAGCATTTTCATCAGATGGCGATAAGGTTCTGCCGCGCCTTCTTCACCCACCAGCGCTAATAGCTCAGGCGTGGCTTCGACCATCGACAGTTCAGAAACCAGAAACTGGATGTCTTTCAGGAACAGATCGGTCGCTTTCCAGCGGCTGAGCAGCAGCACGTGGCGGGTGATATCTGCCGTTACGTTCGGGTTACCGTCACGGTCACCGCCCATCCACGAGGTGAATCGGACTGGGACAAAATCGACGGGCAGCTTGTAGTTCAGATGCGCTTCCAGCTGTTCATTCAGTTCACGCAGATAGTTCGGTACACCTTCCCACAAGCTATTTTCAACCACGGCGAAGCCCCATTTGGCTTCATCAACCGGGCTGGGACGCAGTTTACGGATTTCATCCGTGTGCCATGATTGGGCGATTAGCTGGCGCAGGCGACGCATCAACTGGTGGCGTTCGTAATCGACGATGTCTTTGTTATCAAGCTGCTTGAGGCATGCGTTAACCTCACCCATTTTATGAATCAACGTACGGCGGGTGATTTCGGTTGGGTGTGCGGTCAGGACCAGCTCCAGAGACAGCGATTCCACGGCTTTTTTGATTGTCGCTTCATCGAGGTTAGGCTGGTCTTTCAGTTTACGCAGGGTTCGGGCAATCACTTCCGGGTTGCTGGCAGCTTCGCCTTTTGGCGAAATGCTGTGGTACTGTTCGGCGGTATTGGCCAGGTTCAGGAACTGACTAAACGCACGGGCAACTGGCAGCAGCTCGTCGTTAGACAGATTCTGCAGCGTAGTGAGCAGTTCCTGACGGTTCGCTTCATTGCCAGCGCGGGATGATTTAGACAGCTTACGGATTGTTTCTACGCGATCGAGAATGTTCTCTCCCAGCGCATCCTTGATGGTTTCTCCCAGCACTTTGCCGAGCATACTGACATTACTACGCAACGCGGAATATTGTTCGTTCATATGATCCCAGACACCCCATCTGTTTTGAATATGTCCTGTATCTTTCGCGTCCCAGCGGCATTGGCTGCAACGCGAAATCTTTCGGACTTAACTTTTTAGTCGTCTTTTATAAAGCCACGTAAAACACCTGACGTCAATTGCTGCGAAATCGGTTCAGCAAACGAAAAAATGGCGGGAATTTACGTTATTTAATTCACATCGCGTCAAATAAGCGTTGCTTATGCAAATGTTAAAAGAATCGCCTTGCTTACCACTAAAGGATTAGCAAGGCGACGTTCGGTAAATGCCAGCAAAAATGATGCACAACCTGGGTAATTAATTCGCGGGTTGGCTTAATGAAGCGTGTTTCCAGATATTCATCTGGTTGATGTGCCTGATTAATGGAACCTGGTCCCAGTACTAGCGTCGGGCACAGCGTCTGAATAAACGGCGCTTCTGTGCAGTAGTTCACCACGTCGGTTTTCTCGCCGAGCAGTTTTTCCACCACCTCGACCAGTTGGTGATCCGGCGGGCATTCGTAACCCGGGATCGGCGGGTGCAGCTCGGAAACCGTCAGTCGGCCAGGCCAGCGTTCGCTCACCGGGGCCAGCGCGTCCGTCAGTAAGCCATTCAGGTCGCTTAACGTCATTCCCGGCAACGGGCGGATATCCATGTGCAGTTCGCAGCAGGCGCAAATACGGTTGGAGGCATCGCCACCATGCAGGCTGCCGAGGTTCAGCGTCGGGTAAGGCACGGTGAATGAATCGTGCTGATAGCGTGCTTTCAGCGAGTCGTGCAACTGCATAATGTGGCCGATGGCATCGTGCATCAGTTCAATGGCGTTCACGCCGCGCGCTGGATCGCTGGAATGGCCAGACTGGCCGAGCACGCGCACCGCCGTGGAGATATGGCCTTTGTGTGCGCGAATTGGCTGCAGGGATGTTGGCTCACCGATGATCGCGCAATCCGGGCGAATCGCCGTATTTTCAGAGAAGTAGCGTGCGCCCGCCATACTGGTCTCTTCATCGGCGGTGGCCAGGATGTAGAGCGGCTTTTTCAGCTGTTTCACATCGACATCACGCAGTGCATCGAGAATAAACGCGAAGAAACCTTTCATATCCGCCGTACCCAGTCCGTAGAGCTTGTTGTCATGTTCGGTCAGGGTGAACGGATCGCGCGTCCAGCGTCCGTCGTCAAACGGTACGGTGTCGGTATGACCGGCGAGCAGCAGGCCGCCTGCACCGGTGCCTGTACTTGCCAGCATATTGAATTTATTACGGGTGCCGGGAACCGGTTGTACCTCAACGCTGAAGCCTAAATCTTTGAACCAATCCGCCAGCAGAGTGATTAAACCTGCATTACTTTGATCGAGCGCTTCTTCGGTGGCGCTGATCGATGGTGTGGCAATCAGAGCGCGGTAAATCTCGATAAATGGCGGTAAATTGTTTTTCATTGTTGACACACCTCGGGTCATGATAGTATCAATATTCATGCAGTATTTGTGAATAAAAATACAATAATGTTGAGCGAAATAAAACCCACCAAGTGTAAGGTGAGGTGATAAAGGCTTATACCTGGCAACCGAATATAAGAAGGTGAACAGCCCCGATGTTGAATACGCTGATTGTGGGTGCCAGTGGCTATGCTGGTGCAGAGCTTGTGACCTATGTAAATCGCCATCCTGATATGAACATAACCGCTTTGACTGTCTCAGCGCAAAGCAATGATGCAGGAAAATTAATCTCTGATTTACATCCGCAGTTAAAGGGCATTGTTGATTTGCCGTTGCAACCCATGTCGGATATCCGCGAGTTTAGCGCAGGGGTAGACGTTGTGTTTCTGGCGACGGCCCATGAGGTTAGTCATGACCTGGCGCCACAGTTTCTGGAAGCGGGCTGCGTGGTGTTTGACCTCTCTGGTGCATTCCGTGTTAACGACGGCGCCTTCTATGAAAAGTATTATGGCTTTACTCATCAGCATCCTGAGCTGCTGGAGCAAGCGGTCTACGGGCTGGCGGAGTGGAGTGCAAGCAAACTAAAAGACGCGAATCTAATTGCCGTACCGGGTTGCTATCCTACGGCGGCGCAGTTGTCGCTTAAGCCTCTGATTGATGCCAATCTGCTTGATCTCAGCCAGTGGCCGGTAATTAACGCCACCAGTGGTGTGAGCGGAGCAGGACGTAAAGCTGCCATCTCGAACAGCTTCTGTGAAGTGAGCCTGCAACCGTATGGTGTATTTACCCACCGCCATCAGCCGGAAATCGCCACACATTTGGGGGCGGACGTGATTTTCACTCCGCATCTGGGAAACTTCCCGCGCGGAATTTTGGAAACCATCACCTGTCGTTTGAAGCCGGGCGTGACCCATGCGCAGGTGGCGCAAGCACTGCAGCAGGCCTATGGTGATAAACCGCTGGTTCGTCTGTATGACAACGGTGTCCCGGCCCTGAAAAATGTGGTGGGTTTACCGTTCTGCGATATCGGTTTTGCCGTTCAGGGCGAGCACCTGATTGTGGTGGCAACCGAAGACAATTTATTGAAAGGCGCTGCCGCACAGGCGATGCAGTGCGCAAATATCCGTTTCGGCTTTGCTGAAACGCAGTCTCTTCTTTAAGGGTGCAATGATGAATCCATTAATTATCAAGCTGGGCGGCGTTTTACTGGATAGCGAAGAGGCGCTGGAGCGTTTGTTTACCGCTCTGGTCAATTATCGCGAGTCGCACCAGCGTCCGCTGGTCATTGTGCACGGTGGCGGCTGCGTGGTTGACGAGCTGATGAAAGGGCTCAACTTGCCGGTGACAAAGAAAAATGGTCTGCGCGTGACGCCAGCCGACCAGATCGACATCATTACCGGTGCCCTGGCCGGAACGGCGAATAAAACGCTGCTGGCGTGGGCGAAGAAACACCATATTGACGCTGTTGGTCTGTACCTTGGCGATGGTGACAGCGTAAAAGTGACCCAGCTCGATGTAGCGTTAGGTCATGTTGGACTGGCACAGCCTGGTTCTCCTAAGCTGATTAACACGCTACTGGAAAACGGTTTTCTACCGGTCGTCAGCTCGATAGGCGTCACGGAAGAAGGGCAACTGATGAACGTCAATGCCGATCAGGCTGCGACGGCGCTGGCGGCAACGCTGGGTGCGGATCTGATCCTGTTGTCTGGCGTCAGCGGTATTCTGGATGGTAAAGGCCAGCGGATTGCCGAAATGACCGCAGCCAAAGCAGAACAGCTGATTGAGCAGGGTATTATCACCGATGGCATGATTGTGAAGGTGAACGCGGCGCTGGACGCGGCACGTACGCTGGGACGTCCAGTGGATATCGCTTCCTGGCGTCATGCCGAACAACTCCCGGCGCTGTTTAACGGCACGCCGATCGGTACGCGTATTCTGGCTTAACTATTACTGTGCCGGATGGCAGCGTCGCCTTATCCGGCCTGCATGGGTTTTGTAGGCCCGGTAAGCGTAGCGCCACCGGGCAAAATATCATATTAAGGAAATTCGTTATGGCACTTTGGGGTGGGCGTTTTACACAGGCAGCAGATCAGCGGTTCAAACAGTTCAACGACTCTTTGCGCTTCGACTACCGCTTGGCCGAGCAGGATATCGTCGGCTCTGTGGCCTGGTCCAAAGCGCTGGTCACGGTCGGTGTGTTGACTGCTGATGAACAATGTCAATTGGAAGAGGCGTTGAATACTCTGCTGGAAGAAGTACGCCTCGACCCGCAACAGATCCTGCAAAGCGATGCGGAAGATATTCACAGTTGGGTAGAAGGCAAGCTCATCGATAAAGTCGGGCCGTTGGGTAAAAAACTGCATACCGGGCGTAGCCGTAATGACCAGGTAGCAACCGATCTTAAACTGTGGTGCAAAGACACGGTGCTTGAATTGTTGTCTGCTAACCGTCAGTTGCAAAGCGCGCTGGTGGTGACAGCAGAGAATAATCAGGATGCCGTCATGCCGGGTTATACCCACCTGCAGCGTGCCCAGCCGGTGACGTTTGCTCATTGGTGTCTGGCCTATGTTGAAATGCTGGCGCGTGATGAGAGCCGTCTGCAGGATACACTCAAGCGTCTGGATGTCAGCCCGTTAGGCTGCGGTGCACTGGCGGGTACCGCCTATGAAATCGATCGCGAACAATTGGCTGGCTGGCTGGGTTTCGCCTCGGCGACCCGCAATAGTCTGGACAGCGTATCCGATCGTGACCATGTGCTGGAGCTCCTCTCTGATGCCTCTATCGGTATGGTTCACCTGTCACGCTTTGCTGAAGATCTGATTTTCTTTAATACCGGGGAAGCCGGTTTTGTGGAACTGTCCGATCGCGTAACCTCCGGTTCATCATTAATGCCGCAGAAGAAAAATCCGGACGCATTAGAGCTGATTCGTGGCAAATGTGGCCGCGTGCAAGGTGCGTTGACTGGCATGATGATGACGCTGAAAGGACTGCCGCTGGCGTATAACAAGGATATGCAGGAAGACAAAGAAGGGCTGTTCGATGCACTCGATACCTGGCTGGACTGCCTGCATATGGCGGCGCTGGTGCTGGACGGTATTCAGGTAAAACGCCCACGTTGCCAGGAAGCCGCGCAGCAGGGCTATGCCAACGCTACGGAGCTGGCCGATTATCTGGTGGCGAAAGGCGTCCCGTTCCGTGAAGCACACCATATCGTGGGTGAAACGGTAGTTGAGGCGATTCGTCAGGGCAAACCGCTGGAAGCACTGTCACTGGCTGATTTGCAAAAATTCAGCGCCGTGATTGGCGATGACGTGTACCCGATCCTCTCGCTACAGTCGTGCCTCGATAAGCGTGTGGCGAAAGGGGGCGTTTCACCGCAGCAGGTAGCGCAGGCGATCGACTACGCGAAGGCGCGCCTGGCGTAACGTGTGTTTTGCCCGATGGCGGTAAACGCCCTCGCGTCACCATCCGGCAAATGGTTATCTGAGCCTGGCATCAAGCCGGGCTTTTTTATGCAAAAAAAAGCGGACCAGAGGTCCGCAAACGTTCACGTTGGCTTTAGTTATTTCGAGTATGAGAACGGACAGTAGCTTCAAGGGTTAAAGGGGTACCGTTCCGTTTCTGTGGTGCATTATTAAACAGAATGCTTGATAGGGATAATCGTTCGTTGCTATGCTACCTATCGCTACGAACTATCGTGGCAATGGAGGATGAATAATGAATATTCGTGATCTTGAATACCTGGTAGCACTTGCCGAACACCGTCACTTCCGACGAGCGGCAGACTCCTGTCACGTCAGCCAGCCAACGCTGAGTGGGCAAATCCGCAAACTCGAAGATGAGCTTGGCGTTATGCTGCTGGAGCGGACGAGTCGTAAAGTGCTGTTCACTCAAGCGGGTTTACTGCTGGTGGATCAGGCGCGCACCGTGTTGCGCGAGGTCAAAGTGCTCAAGGAGATGGCAAGCCAACAGGGTGAGACAATGTCTGGCCCGCTACATATTGGTTTGATCCCAACGGTAGGACCTTACCTGCTGCCGCATATTATTCCTATGTTGCACCAGACCTTCCCGAAACTGGAAATGTACCTGCATGAGGCGCAAACGCATCAGCTGCTGGCGCAACTGGACAGCGGTAAACTCGACTGTGTGATTTTGGCGCTGGTGAAAGAGAGTGAAGCGTTTATCGAGGTACCGCTGTTTGATGAGCCGATGATGCTGGCGATCTATGAAGATCACCCATGGGCAAATCGCGACCGCGTACCGATGTCCGATCTGGCAGGTGAAAAACTGTTGATGCTCGAAGATGGTCACTGTTTGCGTGACCAGGCGATGGGCTTTTGTTTTGAAGCCGGTGCTGATGAAGACACCCATTTCCGGGCAACCAGTCTGGAAACGTTGCGTAACATGGTGGCAGCAGGCAGCGGGATTACTTTACTGCCCGCGCTGGCTGTCCCACCGGAGCGTAAGCGTGATGGTGTGGTCTATGTGCCGTGCATTAAACCAGAACCGCGTCGTACCATTGGTCTGGTGTACCGTCCGGGTTCGCCGCTGCGCAGCCGTTATGAACAGCTGGCAGAGGCCATCCGTGGTGCAATGGATGGCCATTTCGACAACACGTTAAAACAGGCGGTTTAAGCCGTTCAGTGCAGCTACCCGATAGGCTTCCGCCATGGTTGGGTAGTTAAAGGTGGTGTTAACGAAGTACTCGATGGTGTTACCACCACCTTTTTGCTCCATTATTGCCTGACCGATATGAATAATTTCGGCAGCGCGTTCGCCAAAGCAGTGGATCCCTAAAATCTCTTTGGTCTCCCGATGGAAAAGAATCTTCAATGTTCCGACACTCATCCCGACGATTTGTGCGCGTGCCAGATGTTTAAACTGGGCGCGGCCAACCTCGTAAGGGACTTTCATTGACGTCAGTTGCTGTTCAGTTTTACCGACGGAGCTGATTTCGGGAATGGTGTAAATGCCTGTCGGAATATCTTCGATCAAGTGCGCGGTGGCCTCACCCTTGACCAGCGCCTGGGCGGCGATACGGCCTTGATCGTAGGCTGCGGAAGCAAGGCTCGGATAACCGATCACATCCCCTACGGCATACACATGCGGCAGCGCCGTCTGGTACATGCTGTTCACTTTTAGCTGGCCGCGGCTGTCCGTCTTCAGGCCAATATTCTCCAGCGCTAATGAATCGGTGTTACCGGTACGACCGTTGGCGTACAGCAGGCAGTCGGCTTTTAGTTTCTTTCCGGATTTCAGGTGCATGATGACGCCATCATCGCAGCCTTCAATTTTCTCGTATTCTTCGTTATGGCGAATCACCACGCCGCTGTTCCAGAAGTGATAAGACAGCGAGTCGGACATCTCCTGATCAAGAAACGCCAGCAGACGGTCACGGGTATTGATCAAATCAACTTTGACGTCCATTCCCCGGAAGATCGACGCATATTCACAGCCAATGACGCCCGCGCCATAGATCAGAACGTGGCGAGGTTCATGGTGCAGGCTGAGTATAGAATCACTGTCGTAAACGCGCGGATGAGAAAAATCGACATCATTTGGGTGGTAGGGACGCGAACCGCAGGCAATAACAAATTTATCTGCCGTGAGCGTTTCCACCGTACCGTCATGGCACTCCAGAGCGAGGGTGTGTTCGTCAACAAAACGGGCATTCCCCTGCAAAATTTCACAGTGGTTTCGCTCGTAAAATCCTTGCCGCATACGCGTTTGCTGATTAATGACGTTATCGGCATGGTTAAGAATATCGGCAAAAGAAGAGCGAAGAAGCCGGGAATGGTCGCTGTAGAGTGGGTTCTGATTGAATTCAATGATACGGCTGACGGCGTGGCGGAGTGCTTTAGATGGGATGGTGCCCCAGTGGGTACAACCACCGCCGACGTTATGATAGCGCTCAATAACGGCGACGCGCGCGCCTTGCTTAACCAGACCCATTGCAGCGCCTTCGCCGCCGGGGCCGGAACCTATTACTATTGCATCGTAATCGTAGGAATGTGACATGGTCAGGCTTACCTGTTCTTATACATAAAAGCAACAGAATAGTAACATCGTTGTCGGGATAACCCAATTATCGTTGTGCTTTTTTGCGAAGTCGAAGCACAAACTGCGCGTAAACAATCATTCACAAAGCCATGCCAACCGCCTAATCTCTGGTATAGTGCCAGCAAGGTATAAGGAAGGATTCAGACATCGTGATGGGCGTTAGAGCGCAACAAAAAGAAAAAACCCGGCGTTCGCTGGTTGAGGCCGCATTTAGTCAATTGAGTGCAGAGCGCAGTTTTGCCAGCCTCAGTTTACGTGAAGTTGCTCGTGAAGCGGGCATTGCGCCAACCTCATTTTATCGCCATTTTCGCGATGTGGATGAGCTCGGCCTGACGATGGTGGATGAGAGCGGCCTGATGCTACGCCAGTTGATGCGCCAGGCGCGTCAGCGTATCGCCAAGGGCGGCAGTGTGATCCGCACCTCGGTCTCAACATTTATGGAGTTCATCGGCAACAATCCCAACGCCTTCCGTTTATTATTGCGCGAGCGGTCTGGTACTTCCGCGGCGTTTCGTGCCGCCGTGGCTCGCGAAATTCAGCATTTCATTGCGGAACTTGCGGACTATCTGGAACTCGAAAACCATATGCCTCGTGCGTTTACTGAAGCACAAGCCGAAGCCATGGTGACGATTGTTTTCAGTGCGGGGGCAGAAGCGCTGGATGTTGGCGCCGAACAGCGTCGACAACTGGAAGAGCGGCTGGTATTGCAACTGCGCATGATTGCCAAAGGCGCATTTTACTGGTATCGCCGTGAACAAGAGAAGATGACGCATCACTCCGAGTAACGAGAAGGACGAGCAATGAAACAGTCAGGTCAAGATAAAGGTACGCTGCTGCTGGCGCTGGTTGCTGGCTTATCGATCAATGGTACATTTGCGGCGCTGTTTAGCTCCATTGTGCCATTCTCTGTATTCCCGATTATTTCGCTGGTGCTGACGGTTTACTGCCTGCATCAACGTTACCAGAATCGCACAATGCCTGTGGGGCTGCCGGGTCTGGCTGCGGCCTGTTTTATTCTTGGCGTTCTGTTGTACAGCACCGTGGTGCGCGCGGAATACCCGGATATCGGCTCGAACTTCTTCCCAGCGGTCCTGTCAGTGATTCTGGTGTTCTGGATCGGCTTTAAGGTGCGTAACCGTAAGCAAGAAATTGCGGAATAGTATTTGTAGGCCGGGGGTATCTTTGCTTTCCCGGCCTACAAAAAAATCACTTCGCGGTCAGTAATACTCCGCACTCCATGTGGTGCGTATACGGGAACTGATCGAACAGCGCCAGACGTGACACATTGTGCGTCTGGCTCAACGTTTCCAGGTTCTTACACAGTGTCTCCGGGTTGCAGGAGATGTACAGAATACGCGGATACGCCTGCACCATCTTCTCTGTTTCGCTGTCCAGGCCGCTGCGCGGTGGATCAACAAAAATGGTTTCACACTGGTAACTCTTCAGGTCGACGCCCTGTAAACGGTTGAACTCGCGCACCCCGTTCATCGCCTGAGTAAACTCTTCTGCAGCCATACGAATAATTTGCACGTTATCAATATGGTTAGCCGCAATATTGTACTGCGCGGCAGCCACGGACGGTTTAGCGATTTCAGTGGCCAGTACGCGGTTGAAGTTCTGCGCCAGCGCTAACGAGAAGTTGCCATTGCCACAGTACAATTCAAGCAGGTCGCCCTGCGAATCTTTGGTGACATCAATCGCCCATTCCAGCATCTGAATGTTCATGGCGGCATTCGGCTGCGTGAAGCTGTTCTCAACCTGGCGGTAGATAATCTCTTTACCCGCAACCGGCAAACGTTCATCGATGTAATCTTGATCCAACGCGATTTTGGTTTTGGTCGCCCGGCCAATCAGATGCACATTCAGGTTTTGCGCGCGTAGCGCATCCCGCAGTGCTTCGGCTTCCTGACGCCATTCGTCATCTAACTTTTTATGGTACAGCATGGATACCACCGCCTGATTGCTTATGGTGGTGAGGTAATCAATCTGGAACAATTTATGACGCAGGACGTGATTGTGACGAACGCCGTCAATCATGGCTGTCATCAGCGTGTTGATGAGTTCGCTGGCTGCCGGAAAGCTGTCGACGCGAATACGGCTTTTGGTCTGGCTTTCAAACATGATGTGATACAGGTCGTCACCGTCATGCCACAGGCGGAATTCAGCGCGCATGCGGTAATGACTGACCGGCGAGCGAAACACTTCCGGAGCCTGATCAGTAAATGGCGTCATTAAGCTCTGTAAACGAGCCACTTTATCGGCTAGCTGCGCGTCATACTGTTCTGTCGGGAGGTGTTCGGGGGTCATGATGCGTCCTGAAAAATAAAAGTACGCGGGGATTGTAGGGATTGCTCAGTAGATGTCCAGTTATTGATGATTTCTAATATTGTGATACGCAGTCTGGACAGTCGGTAATAACAAACTGTAGCATCCGCGTTCCGGTCCTGTGAGTTAAAAGGGAATCCAGTGTAAATCTGGAGCTGACGCGCAGCGGTAAGGAAAGGTGAAATGAGAGCGTAAGCAGACACTGCCTTTGGGTGGGAAGTCTTCATTTCTTTTTATTCGCTATATTGAATAACCTTCCAAGCCCGAAGACCTGCCGGCTAACGTCGCATCTGGTTTTCATCATCGCGTACTATCGGTGGGACCTGCGGCATCCTTCTTATATTGTGGATGCTTTACAATGATCAAAAAATCATTGCTGCTGACGGCACTTTCCGTCGCGGCATTTTCTGGTTGGGCGCAGGATGCTAGCCCGGATACTCTCGTCGTTACGGCTAACCGTTTTCAGCAACCCCTTAGTGCAGTGCTTGCTCCCATCACCGTTGTTACGCGCCAGGAAATCGATCGCTGGCAATCTACCTCTGTGAATGACGTTCTTCGCCGCCTGCCGGGTGTCGATATCGCGCAATACGGTGGTATGGGACAAAATTCGTCTATTTCTATTCGTGGGACCAACGCCAGCCATGTACTGGTGCTGATTGACGGCGTGCGCCTGAATTTAGCTGGGGTGAGTGGTGCCGCCGATCTCAGCCAGTTCCCGGTATCACTGGTGCAACGTATTGAATACATTCGTGGGCCGCGTTCCGCTGTTTATGGTTCTGATGCGATCGGCGGTGTGGTGAATATCATTACCACGCGAGAAAAACCGGGGACGGAATTGACCGCCGGTGTGGGCAGTAATGGTTATCAGAATTACGACATCTCGACGCAGCAACAGCTCGGTGAGAATACGCGCGTGACGCTGATGGGGGATTATGCCTATACCAAAGGTTTTGACGTTGTCGCCTACGGTAGCACTGGTGAGCAAGCGCAGCCCGATAAAGATGGTTTTTTAAGTAAGACGCTGTACGGCGCACTGGAACATAACTTCTCCGACACCTGGAGCGGGTTTGTGCGCGGCTATGGCTATGATAACCGCACCAATTATGATTCTTACTACTATCCAGGCACGCCGTTAGTCGATACCCGTAAGCTCTATAGCCAAAGCTGGGATGCCGGACTGCGCTTTAATGGCGAGCAAATCCAATCACAACTGGTTTCCAGCTACAGCCATAGCAAAGACTACAACTATGACCCGGACTATGGTCGCTACGACTCCTCGGCAACCCTGGATGAGATGAAGCAATATAACGTGCAGTGGTCAAACAGTATGGTGGTTGGCCACGGCAATGTGGGCGCTGGCGTCGACTGGCAAAAGCAAACCACAGAGCCAGGCACCGGGTATGTTACGGACGGTTACGATCAGCGTAATACCGGTATTTATCTGACCGGGTTGCAACAGCTTGGCGACTTCACCTTCGAAGGCGCGGCGCGCAGTGACGACAACTCCCAGTTTGGTCGGCATGGCACATGGCAAACCAGCGCCGGATGGGCGTTCATTGACGGCTATCGTTTCATTGCTTCTTATGGCACCTCTTATAAAGCACCTAATCTGGGGCAGCTGTACGGTATGTATGGCAATGCAAACCTTGATCCTGAAGAGAGCAAGCAGTGGGAAGGGGCGTTTGAAGGGTTAACGGCGGATATAAACTGGCGTTTGTCAGGATATCGCAACGATATCGATAACATGATCGATTATGACCCCCACACTCTGAAATACTATAACGAAGGGAAAGTGCGGATTAAAGGCGTTGAAGCGACGGCGAGTTTCGATACGGGTCCGCTGGCGCATACGCTGAGCTATGACTATGTCGATGCGCGTAATGCGATTACGGACAAGCCGCTGGCCCGCCGTTCAAAACAGCAGGTGAAGTATCAGCTCGATTGGCAGGTCTATGATTTTGACTGGGGCCTGACGTATCAATATCTGGGAACACGATATGACAAGGACTATGTCACTAACCAGCCGGTAAAATTGGGTGGAGTGAGTTTGTGGGATCTGGCGGTGTCATATCCGATCACCTCACAGCTGACAGTTCGTGGTAAAATCGCCAACCTGTTCGATAAAGATTACGAGACAGTTTATGGCTACCCAACTGCAGGACGGGAATACACCTTGTCTGGCAGCTACACTTTCTGATCCACGTCCCACCGTGCTGGTGTTTGATTCCGGCGTCGGTGGGTTGTCGGTCTACAATGAGATCCGCAACCTCTTGCCGGATCTCCACTATATATACGCTTTCGATAACGTTGCCTTTCCTTATGGAGAGAAGAGCGAGGAATTTATTGTCGAGCGTGTTGTTGAGATTGTGACTGCCGTTCAGCAGCGCTACCCCCTTTCACTGGCTGTTATCGCCTGCAATACCGCCAGCACGGTGTCACTCCCTGCGTTACGCGAAAAGTTCGCTTTCCCGGTCGTCGGCGTGGTACCTGCAATTAAACCGGCGGCGCGCCTTACGGCTAACGGTGTAGTGGGGCTGCTGGCGACGCGAGCGACGGTGAAGCGTTCATATACGCATGAGTTGATTGCGCGCTTTGCGAACGAGTGTCAGATCGCGATGTTGGGTTCCGCTGAGTTGGTGGAACTGGCGGAAGCGAAGCTGCACGGAGAAGCAGTTCCTCTGGATGAGTTGCGCCGCATTCTGCGACCATGGTTGCGGATGTCGGAACCGCCGGATACGGTTGTTCTCGGATGTACGCATTTCCCTCTATTACAGGAAGAACTTTTACAGGTTCTACCTGAAGGGACGCGACTGGTGGATTCCGGTGCCGCGATTGCGCGTCGCACGGCTTGGTTGTTAGAACATGAAGCACCTGACGCAAAATCAGCTGACGAGAATATTGCCTTTTGTATGGCAATGACGCCTGAAGCTGAACAATTACTGCCAGTCCTCCAGCGTTATGGCTTCAAAACGCTCGAAAAACTGGCAGTTTAATCAGTTTTGGTGAAATAATGCGCACTCGGAAAATTATTTTAAATTTCCCCTTGTCAGCCTGAAAT
>NZ_SZWV01000065.1:0-39503 GCF_005280945.1 Citrobacter sp. wls718 | reverse complement strand
GAACTTGTTCGCACCTTCCTTAGCTATCTGGGAAAGCGTGTTGCAGGAAGAGCCTGATAACGCGGATGTTCGTACCGGCTGGATAATGACGCTGGCAGATGCCCGTTACAATCAACAAGCCCTGACCGAGGCGAATAAATGGGCGCGAGCGCATCCGGGAGCCGATTCCGATGCCCTGCTTGCCTACGTGTACCATTCGCAGAATAAAAACTGGGATGCATTGCTTGTCGCCAGTCAGGCGGTTGACGTTGATCCGGGCAACAAAAATGCAAAATCAACGCTGTTGTCCGCGCTGGCAGCCAACCGCATAGCCGAACCTGCGTTGGGACTGGCGGAAGAGGTTCCCACATCCGATCCCGTGAAGCGTCGCCTTGCGCTTGATGCCGCGGCCGAAAAGGTGCGCTCTTCGTATACGACCGCGCGCAATGAAGAAGAACGTTTTATCGTGGCGGACAAAGCCCTTGCCCGCTATGACCAACTGCTTGCTGCCTGGAAAGATGATCCCGCAGCCCAGGGCGATGTGCGTCGTGCGAGAATAGACCGTATGGGGGCCTTGCTGGTCCGCAAGCGTACCGCTGACGTTATTACCGAATACGAATCACTGTCAGCCGAAGGCGAAGTCCCCAACTATGCAAAACGTTGGGTGGCTTCCGCGTGGTTAAGTGAACGTCAGCCGGAAAAAACCGAAGCGATGCTGATGAGCATCTACTATCCGAACGGGCCGATACCCGTTACGCCGCTTAGCCCTGAAGATCAACAGGATCTGTTCTACGCGCATATCGATAATGAAAACTTTGTTGATGCCAAAAAACAGGTCGATGCGTTAATCAAAGACAGCCCGTACCTGCGACGGATCTATGGTTCGCCTACGCCGCAGCCTAACGATAACTGGCTGCTTGGCCAGACGCTACTCGCGCAATATCACATTGCCGCTAATGAGCTGCCCGAAGCCGAAAAGCTGACGGAACATCTGGCGCGTACTGGCTCGGGTAACCAGGGGCTACGTATCCTCTATTCTTCCGTACTCGAAGCCCGCGGTTTGCCGCATGCCGCCGAAAAAGAGCTGAAGCTTGCGGAAGTGATCGAGCCAAGCAACCTGGAACTGGAGCGTCAGCAGGCTTATGTGGCGCTGGATCTCCAGGAATGGAAGCAGGCCGATGAACTGACTGATGATGTCATCGCTCGTAGCCCGGATGATGAGGCAACGCTGCGTCTCGCGCGCATTCGCGATGTGCATAAAATGTCTGAACTGCGGATCAGCGGCACGCAGGGGATCTCCTCTGATAGCCCGGTCAGCGGTAAGAATGACTTCAATATCAATACCGCCATTTACAGCCCACCGATCAATGATAACTGGCGACTGTTTACTGGATTCAACTTCGCTACTGGTGAATTTGAAGAAGGTAAGGGCATTAGCCGCGATCTGGCGGCCGGTGCGGAATGGACCTCCCGTGACTACTGGGCTGAAATGGAAGTTTCAGGTCGTAATTATGGCGATGGTCAGAAAATAGGTGGTCGTCTTTCTGGCTGGCATGATTTCAACGATAACTGGCGTATCGGCGGTTCGGCGGAGCGTCTTTCGCGTAATACGCCCCTACGCGCATTGCGTAGCGGCGTGTACGCCAACGGTGGAGATATGTTTGTCCGCTGGTATCAAAACGAACGACGAGAGTATCAGTTGTCGTTTGCCGCATCACATTTCTCGGATGGTAACGATCGCATCGAGTACGGGCTGAGTGGAAAAGAGCGTCTGTGGACGACGCCGCGCTTTACGCTGGACTTCACGCCGGGTATCGGTGGCAGTACCAACACCAAAGAAAATGTGCCGTATTACAACCCCAAAAGCGATTTCTCTGTGGTACCCGGCTTGAGCGCGGAGCAGGTCCTTTACCGACACTATGACACGGTCTGGACCCAGCAAGGCGTGGGCGGTGTGGGTAACTACTGGCAGCAAGGCGAAGATGGCGGTGCGATAGTTCAGTTAGGTTACGGACAGCGGCTTAAATGGAATAACGTCGTGGATGGCGGGGTGATGCTGATGTGGGATAAACGCCCCTACGACGGTAAACGTGAGCGGAATATCTCCCTCGCTTTCGATTTGAATGTTAGGTTTTAAGGATAGAACATGCTGAAAAGATGCCTGTGGCTTAGCGCACTTATCGCTGGCTGGTTGATGATCACCGCGTGTAGTAGCGCGCACAATACGACACCTCGCTATGTTCCTCCAGGAGAGAGAACCGAGCTGACGGCGGACCATCCGTGGCCAAAAAATAGTTTCCTGGTGTTGGGTTATCACGATGTTGAGGATGGCGCAGCGGATCAACGCTATCTTTCTGTACGTACCAGTGCGCTGAGCGATCAGATCGGCTGGTTGCGTGACAACGGCTATAACCCGATCAGCGTGCAGCAAATTCTCGATGCCCATGACGGCAAAATCGTGCTGCCTGAAAAAGCCGTCTTACTTACCTTTGATGACGGCTATAGCAGCTTTTATACCCGCGTCTGGCCGCTGCTAAAAGCCTACAACTGGCCTGCGCTATGGGCGCCGGTGGGAAGCTGGGTGGATGCCCCAGCCAACAAAAAAGTGGATTTTGGTGGCCTGATGACGGCCCGAGACAAGTTCGCTACCTGGAAAATGGTTGAGGAAATGGGCAAATCGCCGCTGGTGGAAGTCGGGGCGCATACCTGGAACTCACACTTCGGCGCAGAGGCGAACCCGCAGGGCAGTAAAGAACCGGCGGTGGCGAACCGTCTGTATGACAAGAAAACCGGTACGTATGAAACGGATGAGCAGTACACTCGCCGCATTAATACCGATATCTCGTTGATCACCAACAAAATTAAGTCTGTAACCGGGAAATCGCCCCGCGCGTGGGTATGGCCATACGGTGCTGCTAACGGTACGACGTTGAATTTGGCCAAAGAGCACGGCTATAAAATGGCGTTTACGCTCAACGAAGGGTTGGCGAATGCGGCGTTCCTTGATGATATTCCGCGTGTACTGATCTCAGATAACCCTTCTCTTAAGCGTTTTGCCAGTCAGATCGCTCAGGTACGTGAACCGCAGACCATGCGCGTGATGCATGTCGATCTGGATTACGTGTATGACAAAGATCCTGCCCAGCAGAAGAGAAACATAGATAAGCTGATCCAGCGTGTTTACGACATGCGCATTTCACATGTCTTCCTGCAGGCGTATGCCGACCCCAAAGGCGACGGGAATATTCGCGAACTCTATTTCCCTAACCGTTGGCTGCCGATGCGTGCCGATCTCTTTAACTACATCTCCTGGCAATTACAAACGCGTGCTGGCGTGACGGTTTATGCCTGGATGCCAGTGCTGGCGTTCGATCTCGATGCGTCTGTTCCGCGTGTCACCGCATGGGATCCGAAAACCGGACGCAGTGCGATTAACCACGAACAGTATGTGCGTCTGTCTCCCTGGAGTAGCGAAGCGCGTCAGCGCATTACCGAGATCTATGAAGACCTGGCGAAGCACGCCAGCTTCAAAGGCATATTGTTCCATGATGATGCATTCCTGACGGACTTCGAAGATGCCTCGCCGGATGCGTTAGCCGCCTACCGCGCAGCGGGCCTTCCGGACAGCATTGAGAAAATCCGTAACGATCCGCAGGCGTTTGAGCGCTGGACTCGCCTGAAAAGTAAGATGCTGATCGACTTTACCCAGCAACTGACACGTTCGGTGCGTAATATTCGCGGCCCGCAGGTACAAACGGCGCGCAATATTTACGCCATGCCGGTTCTGGAGCCAGAAAGTGAAGCCTGGTTTGCACAAAACCTGAATGACTTCCTCAATACCTATGACTGGACTGCACCGATGGCGATGCCATTAATGGAGAATATTCCAGCCAATGATGCCAATGCCTGGCTCGACAGATTGGTGAATGCCGTTGCGCAGACCCCAGGCGCGCTGGATAAGACCGTGTTTGAGCTGCAGGCACGCGACTGGCGTAAATCCGGCGAACAGGCCGAAATCAGTGGTAAACAGATAGCCGAATGGATGCGCCAGCTTAAATTAAGCGGTGCAGGTAACTACGGTTATTATCCGGATGATTTCATCAGCGACAAACCCGAGATGTCAGAGATTCGCTCGACGTTCTCATCATACTGGTACCCGCAAAAATGACCGATCGCATTATTGCTTTCCTGATACTTTGCCTGATGTTCAGCCTGCCGTTTGGCGTGGCTGTCATCTTTACGGGTGAAGTGATGCTGAACTTTGTTTTCTTCTGGCCCTTGTTCATGTCTGCTTTGTGGATAAGCGGTGGGGTGTACTTCTGGTTTTACCGTGAGCGCCACTGGAAATGGGGAGACGATACACCGCCACCGACGCTGGAAGGAAATCCGCCGGTTTCGATTTTGATCCCCTGCTTTAACGAAGGGATCAACGCCCGCGAAACCATCAGTGCCGCGATGGCACAGCGCTATAAGAACATTGAAGTTATTGCCATTAACGACGGTTCAACGGACGACACGCACGACGTGCTGGAACAGTTGGCAATTGAGTACCCCAGCCTGCGGGTGATTCATTTAGCTGAAAACCAGGGTAAAGCGCTGGCGCTCAAGACCGGTGCACCCGCTGCGCGTAGCGATTATCTGGTGTGCATCGACGGTGATGCGCTACTGGATCGCGATGCGGTGGCCTATATTGTGGCCCCGCTGATCCAGTTCCCGCGTGTGGGGGCGGTAACCGGGAACCCGCGTATCCGTACCCGTTCCACGTTGATCGGCCGCGTGCAGGTCGGCGAGTTTTCGTCAATCATTGGTCTTATCAAGCGTACCCAGCGAGTCTATGGGCAGATCTTTACCGTCTCCGGCGTGATTGCGGCGTTTCGCCGTCGTGCGCTGGCTGAGGTGGGATACTGGAGTCCTGACATGATCACCGAAGATATCGACATCAGTTGGAAGCTGCAGTTGCGCCACTGGTCGGTATTCTTTGAACCGCGGGCGCTGTGCTGGATCCTGATGCCTGAAACCTTAAAAGGGTTGTGGAAACAGCGTCTGCGCTGGGCGCAGGGTGGGGCTGAGGTGTTTATTGTTAACATGCGCCGCCTGTGGTCGTGGGAATTCCGCCGCATGTGGCCGCTGTTCCTCGAGTTCTGTTTTTCGACCGCCTGGTCGTTTGCCTATGCGGTCAGCATCCTGTTGTTCGTGTTAGGGCTGATCATGCCGATGCCTGACTCGTTATATGTGCAGCATCTGTTCCCGCCAGCCTTTACCGGACTCATCCTCGGCGTGGTCTGTTTACTGCAGTTTGCCGTGAGCCTGATGATCGAACGACGCTATGAAAAAGGCATTGGCGCCTCGTTGTTCTGGATTATCTGGTTCCCGGTGGTGTACTGGATGCTTAGCCTGTTTACCACGCTGGTGGCGTTCCCCAAAGTGATGCTCAAACGCAAACGCGGGCGCGCGCGCTGGGTGAGCCCTGACCGTGGAATAGGGAGGATCGAACCATGAACCAGCCACTGATCTTTACCGAGCGGCGTCTCCTGCCACGCATAATTGACGTGCTGTTGACGCTGATTGCCTGGGTTGGGTTTCTGTACCTGATTTATAAAGGGCTGATTACCGCGCTGGCGCACTCACCGTATATGGGCGTGCGGCCGTTTTTCACCACCCTGGATACGGTGACTTTTTACATGCTGGTCGCCTTAATCAACGGACTGGTGCTGATTGGCTGGGCGAAGTACAACCAGTACCGTTTTCGGGTGGAACGACGCAACCGCAGACCTGGGCTTGAACATCATGAGCTGGCAGAAAGCATGCGTATTACCCCGGAACTGGTAACAGAGCTCAACAAAGCCAGGGTGCTGACGGTGCATCACCATGAGAATGGTGAAATCAGTCACGTCGATGTGGACAAGCACATTGCCGATAACCGGTTGCCACCGCCCACGCCGGCCATGCTGACGATGCTGCCGGAAAGAACGCTCGAGTCTGAAGACGCAAAATAATGACCCTCAGGCGGCATGAGACAATTTGTGCCGCCTGTTACATCCTTCAACCCTGCATCGGACTATGATTAGACTCGGTACAATAAAAATAACTGAGGCAATGTCATGGATAAGGAACTACTGGATGCAGGCTACCGGGCCTATACCGGTGAGAAGATCGACGTCTATTTCAATACGACAATGTGCCAGCACTCGGGGAACTGTGTGCGCGGCAGCGCGAAGCTGTTCAACCTCAAGCGTAAACCGTGGATTATTCCTGATGAAGTTGATGTTGCCACGGTTATCAGGGTTATCGATACCTGCCCAAGCGGTGCGCTGAAATACCGTCAGAAATAAGTGAGGGAACCATGGAAATTCTTGCAGGCCATAACAAATTTTATGTGAATGATGCGCAGGGCAACCAGGTCGCTGAAATCGTCTTTGTGCCGACTGGCGAGCATCTGAGCATTATTGAACATACTGATGTCGACCCGAGTCTGAAAGGTCAGGGCGTGGGTAAACTGCTGGTGGCAAAGGTGGTGGAGAAAATGCGCGCCGAAAACCGCAAGGTTATTCCACTGTGTCCATTTGCCAAACATGAGTTTGATAAAACCCGTGAGTATGACGATATCCGCGCCTGATATGCGCAGTTGTAGGCCGGATCGGCGCCGCCGTCATCCGGCATCTCATTCCCGATGCAGCAGATCCTGATAAATCCCCGTCAGAACCCCGTGTGGGCCAAACTCCTTTTTAATCCACTGAGTGACCCGGCCGGTTGCCGAGTGCTGGGTTGCCAGCAGCATGCGTGAATCCTGACGCGGGTTATGGATCTGACGCGTCACCAGCAGCGACTTCTCCATTGCCTCACGCACCATGTAGTCCGGCAAAAAGCCAATACCTTCGCCGAGGATCTGGCACTGACATTTAGTATTAAAATCGGGGACCAGAATGGACTCCTGTCCGTGCAGCAGCCAGCCGACCTTCTTGTTAATGGTATGCGCGGTGTCTTCGACCATGATGTTTGGGTACAACCGTAGCTGACTTTCTGAAATAGGTTCAGGCATAAACGCCAGCGGGTGATCCGGGGCAATGGCAAACGACCAACGGATCGCCCCTATCTCGGTGTAATCAATTCCGCCGCCGTCCAGTAATGTGTCCGGCGCGCCAATGGCGATGTTGGCCTGGTTATTAATTATGGAATCCCAGACGCCGTTATACACTTCGGTGGTTACGGTTATCTGGCAGGTTGGAAACTGCTTTTTGAGGGCCTGCAACAGCCGCGCGGTATGCTGCGGGGTGTAGAGCAACTGGTTAATGCAGATGCGCACCCGCGCCTCAATACCCTGAGCGATGGTATCAATACTGCGCTTGATGGCGTGGAAGTCGTTTAGCAGGTCGGTCGCCTTGCGGAAGAAATAACGCCCGGACTCGGTTAGCTCAATGCTGCGGGTATTGCGGGTAAACAGCACCACGTCGAGCCCCGTTTCCATTCGCTTGATGGTGTAGCTGATGGCGGAGGTGGTTAAACCCAGCTCTTCGGCGGCCTTGCTAAAACTGCTGTAGCGCGCAGCCATGGTGAACGCCAGCAGGTTCTCCTCGGTAAAAATTGAATTCATCCTCTCTCCCCTCGGGCTCGTCTACCCCCTGCCATACGATGATTGTTGAATGTATTTGTAATCCTTATGCAGAGCAACCAGTTTTGAACGGAATTTAACACTAGGTTCACATTTGATTTGAAGGCAATCACACTTCTGTCTTTTAGTTGCAGGCCGCTATCCGTGCAGCATCCCGCTTTATTTCCCGGATGACTGAATAATGTCTAAAAGAGCAGCGGTCATAAGAGAAAGATTGCACTACAGCACGTTTTTGCTCTCATTATTAAATACTATTCAATAATCGACTCGCTAACGATGAATGAAATTTAAGCGGATGTTATTCCCATCTCTCTGTTGCTATTCTCAGGTTATCGGAATTTTAAAAAGCCTTAAAAACTGCAGGAGACGGATTATGTCAGAGAAAGAACTTATTACTGAATTTCTGCTGGCGGCAGAGCAGGGCAATGCGCAGGGATTAACATCCTGTCTGGCAAAAAATGTGGATATTAATGCGACCAATCGCCAGGGACGTACCGCCATCATTATTGCCAGCCTGAATAAACATTATGACTGCGTGTCTTTATTGATTGAGGCTGGCGCCGATATTAATAAACAAGATCAAACCTGTTTTAATCCCTTCCTGATTAGCTGCCTGACCAATGATTTAACGCTGCTGCGTTTGGTGTTACCGGCTAACCCTGATCTCAATGTTCTCAGCCGTTTTGGCGGCGTTGGCATTACGCCTGCCAGCGAAAAAGGCCACGTGGAGATCGTGCGTGAACTGCTGCTGCGTACCGACATCAACGTTAACCACACCAACTTTGTCGGCTGGACGCCGCTGCTGGAAGCCATCGTACTCAACGACGGCGGCGCAAAGCAGCAGGAAATCGTCAAGCTGCTGCTCGACAATGGTGCGAATCCGCACATGACGGACAAGTACGGCAAAACCCCGCTGGAACTGGCGCGGGAGAAAGGGTATCACCAAATTGCCGAGCTGCTGATTGCCGCCGGAGCTTGACCGAGGAGCGCCACTATCGCCACGCCATCACGGCGATGCGTAACGGCGCTAACCGCCGACGGCGCGTTTCTTGAATTTCGGGGAACGGGGCGTGTAGAACAGGTTTTTTCCCGCGCGGTAAACCTGTTCATACCCGAGCTGCAGCGATTGTTCACCTTACTGAGCGAGAGCGGCGATAACGCGCCTAACAGTTGTCGGCTGGCGCTGACGCATTGTGAAGATCTGTTTCATCCCGGCGAGCCGGTGAGTTTTACCAAGACGGGAATAGCCGTTGGCACGGATAAATGGATAGCAACCTCCGGGTGCCAGACCTGGCAAATGCCGAGTTGGTCGCCAGATGCAGACCGCTTCGCAGCAATTTCCTGGCGTTGCTGGGCAGAGGTTATCCGCCAACAGCTGAATCACCGCGACACATTATTTTTGTACCAAGGCGATAACTCGTTTTATCAGGAAATCGCCCGTGAATTACAGAACCGCCGCCGGGCATTAATCGCCGCCCTGAATAATGGCGAAAATATTTCTTTCGCAGTTGGCCAGTTAATCGGTCTGGGAATTGGCTTAACGCCATCATCCGATGATTATTTAGTTGGTCTGAGTACGGTTTTATTTATTAACGGTCACCCGTTAAAAAAATATCAGCACGATTTTTTAGCAGCGTTACGGATTGCCGGAAATAACACGACGCTGCTCAGTAAAATAACGCTGGAAGAGGCTTTTCATCAGCGTTATCGGGAAAGCGTTGCACGACTGGTAACCCATATTATTACGCGGCAACACCACGTTGCTACGCCATTTATTACTGACATTAAAAATATCGGCTCAAGTTCTGGCTGCGACATGCTGTATGGCATGGCGGACGCCTGCACCCTGAGCCATCGGTCCGGAGGGAATTATGTCGATCAGGATAGTTGTTAAAAAGAACACGTATTTTGATTCTGTGTCACTGATGTCTATCTCAACGCGCGCTAACAAGCTCGATGGCGTGGAGCAGGCGTTTGTGGCGATGGCAACGGAAATGAACAAAGGCGTGCTGAAGAATCTCGGCCTGCTGACGCCTGAACTGGAAGAGGCGAAGAGTGGCGATCTGATGATTGTCATCAAGGGTGCGAGCGAGGCGGCGAACGCGCAAACGCTGGTGGCTATCGATGAGCTGTTCACGCACAAGGAGCAGGGCGGCCAGCACGAAGCACGCTATGCCACGCTTGCCAGTGCGAAGAAGCATGTTCCCGACAGCAACCTGGCGGTGATTTCGGTCAACGGCCTGTTCGCGGCCCGTGAAGCGCGTCAGGCGCTGCAAAATAACCTCAACGTGATGCTGTTTTCTGACAACGTGTCCCTCGACGATGAGCTGGCGCTGAAACAGCTGGCGCACGAAAAAGGGCTGTTGATGATGGGGCCGGACTGCGGAACCGCCATTATTAACGGTGCGGCGCTGTGTTTTGGTAACGCAGTGCGTCGCGGCAATATCGGCATTGTCGGCGCATCCGGCACCGGTAGCCAGGAACTCAGCGTACGTATTCATGAATTTGGCGGCGGTATTTCCCAGCTGATTGGCACCGGTGGACGTGACCTGAGCGAAAAGATTGGCGGCCTGATGATGCTCGACGCGATTGCCATGCTGGAGGCCGATCCGCAAACCGAGATTATTGCGCTGATCTCCAAACCGCCTGCGCCTGCGGTGGCCCGAAAAGTGCTGGATCGCGCGCGCGCTTGTCACAAACCGGTGGTGGTGTGCTTCCTCGGACGTGACGCCGCGCTGGCGGATGAAGACGGATTGCAGTTCGCCCGAGGCACCAAAGATGCGGCGCTGCGCGCGGTCCTGCTCAGCGGCGTGAAAAAAGAGAGCCTGGATCTGCATCCGCTCAACTGGCCGCTGATTGAAGAAGTGCGCGCCCGTCTGACACCGCAGCAAAAATATATCCGTGGGCTGTTCTGTGGCGGCACGCTGTGCGATGAGGCGATGTTTGCCGCGATGGAAAAACATGCCGAGGTGTACAGCAACATCCACCCGGACCCGGCGTTCCGCCTGCCGGATATTAACCGCAGCGTGGCGCATACCTTCCTCGATTTTGGTGATGACGACTTCACCAACGGCAAGCCGCACCCGATGATCGACCCGACCAACCGCATCAGCCGTTTATTGCAGGAAGCGCGGGATCCTGAAGTCGGCGTGATCGTGATGGATTTCGTCCTCGGCTTTGGATCGCATGAAGATCCGGTGGGCGTGATGATCGAGGCGATCGCTGAGGCGAAAGCGATCGCTGCCGCAGATGGACGTCCTCTGGAGATCCTCGGTTATGTACTGGGAACCGACCAGGATACGCCATCACTGGAAAAACAGTGCCAGATGCTGACCGATGCCGGGGTTATCTGGGCGAGCAGCAGCACCAACACCGGATTGCTGGCGCGTGAATTTATCTGTAAAGGGGAGGAAGCCTGATGAGCCAGACGCTGTTTACCCAGCCGCTGAACGTGATTAACGTCGGCATCGCGATGTTCAGTGATGACCTGAAAAAGCAAAATGTACCGGTGACCCAGCTCGACTGGACGCCGCCGGGCCAGGGCAATATGCAGGTGGTTGCCGCGCTGGACGAGATTGCCGATTCGCCGCTGGCAGACAAAATTGCTGCCGCAAACCAGCAGGCGCTGGAACGTATTATCCAGTCGCACCCGGTGCTGATTGGTTTTGATCAGGCCATCAACGTGGTACCGGGCATGACCCGCAACACCATCCTGCACGCTGGGCCGCCGACCCGTTGGCAAAACATGTGCGGCGCTATGAAAGGGGCCGTGACTGGGGCGCTGGTGTTTGAAGGACTGGCGAAAGACCTCGATGCCGCCGCCGAGCTTGCCGCCTCCGGTGAAATCATCTTCTCGCCGTGCCACGAGCACGACTGCGTCGGATCGATGGCGGGCGTCACGTCGGCCTCGATGTTCATGCACATTGTGGAAAACAAAACCTACGGCAACCGCGCATATACCAATATGAGCGAGCAAATGGCGAAGATCCTGCGTATGGGGGCGAACGATCAGAGCGTTATCGATCGCCTGAACTGGATGCGCGACGTGCTGGGACCGATGCTGCGCGACGCCATGAAGTTGGCGGGGGAAATTGATCTGCGCCTGATGCTGGCGCAGGCGCTGCATATGGGCGATGAATGCCACAACCGCAATAATGCCGGGACGGCGCTGCTGATTCAGGCGCTGACCCCATGGATTATTCAGACCGGCTATCCGGTGGCGCAGCAGCGCGAGGTCTTTGAGTTTGTCCTTAGCAGCGACTATTTCTCCGGACCGACGTGGATGGCGATGTGCAAAGCCGCGATGGATGCTGCGCACGGTATTGAATACAGCACCGTGGTGACGACGATGGCGCGCAACGGCGTTGAGTTTGGTCTGCGCGTCAGTGGGTTACCAGGCCAGTGGTTTACCGGCCCGGCTCAGCAGGTGATTGGCCCGATGTTTGCGGGCTATAAGCCGGAAGATTCCGGGCGTGATATCGGCGACAGTGCGATTACCGAAACCTACGGCATTGGCGGTTTTGCCATGGCGACGGCGCCAGCCATCGTGGCGCTGGTCGGCGGTACGGTTGAGGAAGCGGTCGACTTCTCTCGCCAGATGCGTGAAATCACCCTTGGCGAAAACCCGAACGTCACTATTCCGCTGCTCGGTTTTATGGGCGTACCTACCGCTATCGACATTACGCGCGTTGGCAGCACCGGCATTCTGCCGGTCATCAACACCGCGATTGCCCACAAAGATGCGGGGATCGGCATGATCGGCGCGGGAATTGTCCATCCGCCGTTTGCCTGCTTTGAAAAGGCAATTCTCAGCTGGCGCGATCGCTACTGCCAATAACGATAACCAGGGGCTAATGCCGTTAGTCCCTGGTCGTGAAGTGAATAACGTTGCTTACCTGCAGGGCTGGGCGATCCCCGCGATCGCAAACGATGCTTAACCTGTAAAGGATATTCCATGAACAGCACAAAACTAGAATGGAAACGGGGTGACTGGGCGGCTTACTTTGGGCTGATGACCAACAACCTGACTAACCTGCTGACAATGATGGGGTTGCTCATCTTTGTCGTCGGGATCCCTACCGAAATTGTCTACGGCCGTATTGCGCCTGCCTTTGGTCTGGCGGTGCTGGTGGCCAGCGTCTGCTACGCCTGGTTTGGCCTGCAGATGGCAAAACAGACCGGACGTAAAGATGTGACGGCGCTGCCTTCCGGGCCGAGCGCCCCGTCAATTTTCACCGTCACCTTCCTGGTGCTGATGCCGGTGTATCAGCAAACCAAAGATGCCAACTTTGCTATCCAAATCGCGCTGGTGTGGTGTTTTGTCGAAGCGTTGATCCTGGTTGGTGGCTCGTTCCTTGGTGAGACCATCCGCAAGATGATCCCACGCACGGTGCTGCTCTCTTGTTTATCCGGCCTGGGTCTGCTGCTGCTGGCGATGAACCCGATGCTGCAGGCGTTTGAAGCGCCAACCGTATCGTTCATCGTGCTGCTGCTGATCTTCATTAACTGGTTCGGTAAGAAGCCGATTTTTGCCCGTATCCCTACCGGCCTGCTGCTGCTGATCGCCGGTACGGCATTGGCGTGGATCTCCGGCCTGCAAAGCCCGGAAGCGATCAAAGCGTCGATGTCTTCCTTTGGCTTCAACCCGCCGGAAATTCACGTCGACAGCTTCCTGCAAGGCTTGCCGCACGCACTGCCGTATCTGGCTTCTGCGGTTCCTCTGGGACTGGCGAACTACATTTTTGACCTTGAGAACATTGAAAGTGCGCACGCCGCAGGCGATGAGTACAACACCCGTAAAGTCATGATGGCGAACGGCTTTGCATCAATGCTGGGCTGCATGTTGGGTAATCCGTTCCCGGTTACCGTGTATGTCGGACACGCGGGCTGGAAAGCGATGGGGGCCAGTATCGGCTATACCCTCGCGTCGGGGATCACCATGTTCCTGGTGCCGCTGTTCGGTCTGGGGGCGTTTATGCTCGCCATTATTCCGATGACCGCGATCGTGCCGATACTGGTGTTTATCGGCGTGGTAACCGCTAACCAGGTGGTGCGAGAAACGCCCAAAGTTGAGGTGCCCGTCATCTTCATCTGTCTGTTCCCGTGGATTGCCAACTGGGCGTTAACCATCGTGAACAGCGTGATGGGGGCGGCGGGAACGTCAGCGGCAAAACTCGGGACCGACCTGCTGCACAGTAAAGGCGTGTACTACGACGGGTTGGTGCACCTCGGTAGCGGCGCGCCGCTGGCCAGTATACTGTGGGGCTGTATCGCCATCTTCGCCATTATCAACAAACCATTACGTGGGGCGATTGCCGCCGCCGGTGGGGCGCTGCTGTCGCTGTTTGGCGTGATCCACTCCCCGGCCGTTGGGTTTGCTGAAGGCAGTTCGCTGATGTTTGTCATGGCCTACCTGATGATGGGCGGGATGTTCGTGATAAAGCATGTGCTCGACAGCCGTGAAGCGGTGAATGCCCTTGAGCAGCAACCGACCAAAACCTCCTGAATCGCTTTGCTGTGGAAGATGACGCTATGAAAGAACTTGTGGTCGTTGCCATTGGCGGCAACAGCATTATCAAAGATAACGCCAGCCAGTCGATTGAGCACCAGGCTGAAGCCGTAAAAGCCGTTGCCGATACGGTGCTGGAGATGTTGGCATCGGACTACAACATTGTGCTGACGCACGGCAACGGGCCGCAGGTGGGACTCGATCTGCGGCGCGCAGAGATTGCCCACGAGCGTGAAGGCTTACCGCTGACGCCGCTGGCAAACTGCGTCGCCGATACCCAGGGTGGCATTGGTTATCTGATCCAACAGGCGCTGAATAACCGTCTGGCGCGGCGTGGCGAACAGAAAGCGGTCACCGTGGTCACGCAGGTGGAGGTCGACAAAAACGATCCGGGATTTGCCAACCCCACCAAACCGATCGGCGCGTTCTTTAGCGACGCTCAGCGTGATGCGCTACAGCTGGCCAATCCGGGCTGGCGCTTTGTTGAGGATTCCGGGCGCGGCTACCGTCGGGTCGTCGCTTCGCCGGAGCCGAAGCGCATCGTCGAAGCCGAGGCGATTAAAGCACTGACCCAGCAAGGCTTTGTGGTGATTGGCGCGGGCGGCGGTGGGATCCCGGTGGTACGTAGCGATCAGGGGGATTACCAGAGCGTAGATGCGGTGATTGATAAAGATCTCTCCACCGCGCTGCTGGCGCAGGAGATCCGCGCCGACGTGCTGGTGATCACCACCGGCGTTGAGAAAGTGTGTATTCATTTTGGCAAGCCTGAGCAGCAGGCGCTGGACACCGTGGATATTGCAACAATGACCCGCTACATGCAGGAAGGGCATTTCCCGCCGGGCAGTATGTTACCCAAAATCGTTGCCAGCCTGACGTTTCTCGCCCGTGGCGGCAAACGGGTGATCATCACCACGCCGGAATGCCTGCCCGCCGCGCTGCGCGGTGAAACAGGCACCCATATTGTCCATTCCTGAAAGGAGATGCGAATGAAGGAAAGTAACAGCCGCCGTGAGTTTTTAAGCCAGAGCGGAAAAATGGTCACCGCTGCCGCGCTATTTGGCGCGGTCGCTCCGGTCGCGTATGCTGCGGATCCTGTCGGGACAACCCGTTGCGCGAAGAACACGATGACGATTAACGATAAACACTACTACCTGGATAACGTCCTGCTGGAAGCGGGATTTGATTACGAAAACGCCGTGGTGGTGCATACCCGTACCGCACTGCAAACCGTAGAGATTCAGGACGGGAAAATTGTTGCGCTGCGTGAGAATAAGCAGCATCCGGATGTCACGCTGCCGCACTACGATGCAGGCGGAAAGCTGATGCTGCCCGCCATGCGCGACATGCACATCCATCTGGATAAAACCTTTTATGGCGGTCCATGGCGCTCACTCAACCGCCCGGCGGGCACCACTATTCAGGATATGATTCGCCTGGAACAAAAGCTGCTGCCTGAACTGCAGCCGTATACGCAAGAGCGTGCGGAAAAGCTTATCGACCTGCTGCAATCAAAAGGTACCTCGATTGCCCGCAGCCACTGCAATATTGAGCCGGTTTCCGGGCTGAAAAATCTGGAGAATCTACAGGCGGTGCTGGCGCGTCGTCAGCCGGGTTTTGCCTGTGAGATCGTGGCATTTCCGCAGCATGGCCTGCTGTTATCGAAGTCTGAACCGCTGATGCGTGAAGCGATGCAGGCGGGGGCGCAGTACGTAGGTGGGCTGGACCCAACCAGCGTGGACGGGGCGATGGAGAAATCCCTCGACACCATGTTCCAGATTGCGCTCGATTACGACAAAGGTGTGGATATCCATCTGCATGAAACCAGCCCGGCAGGTGTGGCGGCGGTGAATTACATGGTGGAAACGGTAGAGAAAACCCCGCAGTTGAAGGGCAAGCTGACCATCAGCCATGCGTTTGCGCTGTCTACGCTGAACGAGCAGCAGGTGGATGAACTGGCGACCCGCCTGGTGGCGCAGCAAATTACCATTGCCTCGACGGTGCCGATTGGCACGATGCACATGCCGCTGAAACAGCTGCGCGACAAAGGCGTGGTGGTGATTACCGGCACCGACAGCGTGATCGACCACTGGTCGCCGTACGGGCTGGGGGACATGCTGGAAAAGGCGAATCTGTACGCGCAGCTTTATATTCGCCCTAACGAACTCAACCTGTCGCGGGCGCTGTTCCTTGCCACCGGCGATGTGCTGCCGCTCAACGATAAAGGCGAACGCGTATGGCCAAAAGCACAGGATGAGGCCAGCTTTGTGTTGGTGGATGCCTCCTGTTCTGCCGAGGCTGTCGCTCGAATTTCTCCCCGTACCGCAACCTTCCATAAAGGCCAACTGGTGTGGGGGAATGTGGCGAGCTAGTCAGGTTTCACGCGCAGCGGCAAAGGTCGCTGCGCGCTATTGTGACTCGTGTTACCCCACGATCCCCATATAACCGTGAATGCCCATATATACGCCGACCATAGCAATCAACACACTGGAAAAATAGGGGGCTTTGCGCGCCAGCGTGTTAAACCCGCTCCAGCGTTTGGCTGCCTGCTGCACGCTGATGGCCGCGCCTACACCCACCGTAACCAGCGTTATTGCCAGACCGACGCTAAAGCACAACACCATGGTGGCCCCCAGCGTAAAAGCTTTGAGCTGGATGCAAATCAGCAATACGGTGATGGCGGCAGGGCACGGGATCAGCCCGCCGGTCAGGCCAAACAACAAAATTTGCCCGTTGGTAACCTCTTTACCCGCAAAGCGGCGCTGGATATCCGTGGCATGCGCCCGTTCGTGGGCATCCTGATACTCTTTTGAACCTTCAGCAAAGCCTGCCAGCGCGGCATGATCGTGTTCGTGGTGATGATCATGATGATGGTGGTCATGGTCATGGTGGTGATCATGGTGATGATCGTGCCCGTGGTCGTGATGCGCGTCGGCCAGCCAGTTCTGCTCCCCGCGCCATGTGCGCCAGAACATCCACAATGCGGTACTCAGAATAATAATCGCCGAGACAAACTGTAACCAGGGTTCGACCGCCTGGGCGGTAAAGGCTTTGCTGATATACATCCCACCCAGTGCAATCAACCACACCACGGCGGTGTGCGACAGCGTCGCCGCCAGTCCCAGCATGACCGCCTGTTTGATGGTGCCTTTAATGGCGATGATAAAGGCCGCCATCATGGTCTTGGAATGCCCCGGCTCCAGGCCGTGCAGCACGCCCAATAAAATCGCACTGGGAATAAAGAACCAGGCGTTGCCCTGCTGAAGAAGCGTCGAAAATTCACCCATGAGAATGATTCTTAGTTGGTTTGTTTCGTCAGATTCTACTCCCCCCCAGTACCGAATACTACCCCCCAGTAGATCGGCACTGTATAGTACGTCATGATTTATGCAACGGGGACAGGACGATGTCACATACGATCCGCGACAAACAAAAGCTCAAAGCCCGCGCGAGTAAGATTCAGGGGCAGGTAGCCGCGCTGAAAACTATGCTTGATGAACCGCATGAATGCGCCGCCGTTTTACAGCAGATTGCGGCAATTCGCGGCGCGGTAAACGGATTAATGCGTGAAGTGATTAAAGGTCATCTGACCGAGCATATCGTGCATCAGGGTGATGAAATCAAGCGTGAAGAGGATCTGGACGTCGTGCTGAAGGTGCTGGACTCCTACATCAAATAATTCAGTTTAACGGCTCATCCACATAGTGGAATGAGCCGTTAAACAACACGTTCTAGCCAAAAAACATCACAGATACGCACAGCAGACCGACAATCAGGGTGATCAGATTGCCCACCGAGCGGTACGGCTTCAGGGCCGGGATCAGATAGGTAGACAACGTCGGCATGATGAACAAAATCATGGCGATCAACGGCCCGCTAATCGCGTAAATCATTGAAATTGCATTTGGATTAATGCAGCAAATGATAAACGTGATGGTGGAGACCAGCATAATAGACAGGGCGCGGTTAAAGGCCCGGCTTTTCTTCACACCGACCTGGTGCAGCGACGTTTTGACCAACTCTGTCGCCCCTTCAATCACGCCAAAGTAGGTGCCGAGGAACGATTTTGACATCGCCACTACGGCGACGATGATCCCGGAAATCGACAGCCATGCGGGCGCGTTGGGCATCATCGACAGCGCGGACAGAATGGTCACACCCTCGTGCTTCGCATCTTCAATGTAATTTACCGGAATCGACATCAGACAGCTGAAGACGAAAAACAGCACGCTCAGGCAGATGATAACGTAGGCGACTTTCATGATTTTTTTGCATTTACCCATGGCCTGCTCGCCGTATTTCTCACGTCTGTCGATAGCAAACGTGGAGATAATCGGCGTATGGCTAAAAGCGAAAACCATCACGGGAATCGATATCCAGACCTGATGCAGCGTGTGCTGATCAAACGACATCTGGCCGGTGAGTAACGTTGGCTGCCAGCTTCCGGTCAGGTAGAGCGACAGAAACAAAAAGTAAGCGATCAGCGGGAATACCAGAAAACCCATCACCCGAATGGTGGCCTGGCGACCCATCAGAAAAATCAAATTCAGCACCAGCACTACGCCGAGACTGACCAGCATACGTACGCGGAGATCGATCACGATATGTTTTGCCAGCTGTTCGGTGAGTGAGTTGGTGATCGCCACGGCGTAGATCAGCACCACCACAAAGAAGGCCACAAAATAGAGGGTGGTAATCAGGCTGCCTATCTTTTTGCCGTAATAGTGGGTGACTGCGCCAGTGATCCCTTCACCCGCTGAGGTTTTGGATGACAGAATAAACTGGCACAGCGCTTTATGTGGCCAGTAGGTTAAAGGCCAGGCGACGAGTGCGGTGATAAACAGCACCACCGCGCCAGCAGAACCCAGCTGTATGGGGAGGAAAAGGGTTCCTGCGCCGACGGCAGTCCCGTATAACGCGAAGCTCCAGAGAGTCTCTTCTTTTGACCAAATTTTCGACATTATTTGAACGTATCAACTATAAAATAAACAAAAAGAAGCGCAATTTACCACAAATGAGCGGGGCTGGGGGAGGTGTGAGCATGTGGGCGGGAGAAGGGATGAATAGGCGGAATGGAGATAATTCCGACTATTCATTGGATTATCAGGCAGTAACGCGCTGCTGGCGACGTTTCATTACGCGTTCGCGTAATGTGTCATACGCCCAGTTATAAAACATGGTGTACGGCAGGAAGAACAGGAAGAAACCAATTTCCAGGGTGAATGCTTGCAGCAGGCTGACGTTCAGCACATACGCCATAATGCTCACTCCAATCACAATAAACCCACTTTCAAAACCTAACGCGTGAAATGCGCGGACCTTAGCCGTACGTTTTACCAGGTGAGTCGGCCATAAGCGGTCAAACAGGGCGTTATAAATGATATTCCAGATCATCGCCGTGGTCGCCAGAAGTATGGTCAATCCGCCCATTTCCAGCACTGAGCGCTGCATCAACCACGCGGCGGTTGGCGCGAGAACGGCGGTGGCAATACCCTCAAAACAGACGGCGTGAAAAATACGTTCCATTAACGAACGGCGTTGGACTGTATCGTGTTGCATAACCTAAAACCTTCTTTGATGCCCGGATAACGGAATAGTGGTAATTTTATCGTTTTATGTGATATCTAAAAGATAGAATCCATCGATAAAGTAGATAGTTCATGCGCTACTCTCCTGAAGCATTAACGGCATTTGTTGAGACCGTCTCCTGCGGCTCATTTTCTTCGGCGGCGCGGCGGTTACGCAAAAGTCAGTCCACCATCAGCACGGCGATAGCCAATCTGGAAGCCGATCTCGGCTTTGCGTTGTTTGACCGCTCTTCACGTCAACCCACGCTCACCGAGCAAGGCAAGCGGATTCTTGGCTATGTGCAGGCGATTCTGTCGGCCAGCGAGCGGCTGGACGAGGCGGCGATTTCGCTGTCGGGCGCAACGGAAGCACGTCTGACTTTTGTGCTTTCGGACACCCTGCATCCGGATGTGTTGGAAGATTTGATGGTGCAGTTTGACCGACTGTTTCCACACACCGAGTTTGAATGTCTGATTGGCGAAGATGAGGATGTGATCGATCTGCTGCAAAAGGGACGTGCGCAGGTTGGTCTCCTTGAAGCGCGTGAGGATTACCTCACGGACATGGGCGTCACACGCCTGCCGATGCAAACCTGGATGGGGTTGTACGTTGCGGCTTCGCACCCGCTGGCGGTGCAGGAAAAACTGCAGTGGGAGCAACTGCGTACCTGGCGCGAACTGCGGCTAAATACCTATCTGGAAAGCGGCACTAACGTGGCGCGCGGTCCGGTGTGGTCAGCGCCTAACTATTTATTGTTGCTCAGTATGGCGGTGCAGGGATTTGGCTGGTGTACGCTGCCTTGTGCGCTGGTGGAGGAGTTTGCAGCGGAAAAACCGCTGGCACAGCTGAAGGTACCTGGCTGGCCTAAGGCTATCTCTATCGATTTGCTGTGGAACAAGAAATCGCCGCCTGGCGTGGCGGGAAGCTGGCTACGCGATCACTTACAACAGGGTGGCGTTTCGATGATAGATAAATGATACACATTTCCTTTGTGATAAAACTCACCATTTTTTAAACAACTAAGATAACTATTCTTAACAATCATCTACTATTGCGCTGTCATTTTGCGCTGAGGTAGTGATGAAAGAGGTTGTGATAGTGGGGGCGTTGAGGACACCAATTGGCTGCTTCCAGGGTACGCTGGCACGCCACTCTGCCGTTGAGTTAGGCAGTATGGTGGTCAGGGCGTTAATGGAACGCACCGGGGTGGATGTTCACTCTATTGATGAAGTGATCCTGGGTCAGGTCCTCACGGCGGGGGCAGGGCAAAATCCGGCACGCCAGTCTGCCATTAACGGAGGACTCCCCAACACCGTTTCCGCCATCACCATTAACGACGTTTGTGGCTCGGGCCTGAAGGCGTTGCATCTGGCGACGCAGGCTATCCAGTGCGGTGAAGCCGACATTGTGATTGCCGGTGGACAAGAGAATATGAGCCGCGCCCCACATGTCTTGACCGACAGTCGCACCGGGGCGCAACTCGGTAATAGTCAACTGGTCGATAGCCTGGTGCACGACGGCCTGTGGGATGCTTTCAACGATTATCACATGGGCGTTACCGCGGAAAACCTGGCGCGGGAATACGGTATCAGCCGTGAATTACAGGATGCCTACGCGCTTCACTCGCAACACAAAGCGCGTATGGCGATCGATGCTGGGCGGTTTAAAGATGAAATTGTGCCCGTGGTCACTCAGCGTAACGGGCAATCGATAGTGGTGGATACCGATGAACAGCCGAGAACCGATGCCAGCGCAGAAGGGCTGGCGCGTCTGGATCCTACCTTTGATCGTTTGGGGTCCGTTACGGCGGGTAACGCGTCATCAATAAACGATGGTGCTGCTGCCGTGATGATGATGAGCGAAGCCAAGGCCCAAGAGCTGAACTTACCCGTGCTGGCGCGCATTCGTGCCTTTGCCAGCGTCGGGGTTGATCCTGCGTTGATGGGCATTGCGCCGGTGTACGCGACGCGACGTTGCCTGGAACGAGTTGGCTGGCAATTGGCAGATGTTGATCTTATCGAAGCCAACGAAGCGTTTGCCGCGCAGGCGCTTTCTGTCGGCAAAATGCTGGAGTGGGATGAACGCCGGGTGAATGTGAACGGTGGGGCCATTGCGCTCGGTCATCCGATTGGGGCGTCCGGCTGCCGTATTCTGGTTTCACTGGTCCATGAAATGGTGAAACGCCGGGCGCATAAAGGTCTGGCAACGCTGTGCATCGGCGGCGGTCAGGGTGTGGCGCTGGCCATCGAACGTGACTGATCCGCTCTAAATTAATCCTCTCAAATACGCCTTCCTGCCGCGCTGTCCATGCAAATGTGACAGCGCTCACCTGTTATATTTTGAAATAAGTAAAATCTATTCAGAAAAACTCTGAAGCAAAATCCTTCCTCTGATTTACCCTTTTCGCTTATAACTTAATTAATAATACAAAAGCGTATAATTATCACAGGTAATATAACTTGCGTTATTAACTGCGTGTTTTATTGTATCTCATTGTTTTTAATGCAAATTGTTGTGATTAATACTTCTGCCATTCATTTTAAATAAAATGAACCGTGATCATGATCTTTGTTTTCGGGTTTTTAGATGATTTTTGTTTGATATTCATCACGCTGTTGTTGTCCATTTTTTTTGAAACAAATAATTACGATCATGATCACTAAAATAGTGGTGTTAAAAAAATAAAATGCAATTCCATAAAAAAGGAACATCATTTTAATTTGAGGGTAGCATATGTTTAAGAACACTCTGGTGCTTGCGTCTTTAATTGGTGCGTCATTTGCAGCGCAGGCTGTCACCGTTGACTTACGACATGAATATATTGATAGCGGGTCTAATGCTGATCGCGTGTCGGTGTCGCATCGTTTTGAAAATGGTTTAGGTTTTACCGTTGAAGCAAAATGGAAATCGGGTGGTGATAAAGCTGACCAGCCTTTTGCTGATGTAGTGGGTAACGGTCATGAAGACTCAATTAACTGGCGTTGGAAAGCAACCAGCAATATTGCGGTAACGCCAGGTCTGACACTTGAAAGTAATGACAGCCGCACCATCTACAAACCGAACCTGCACCTGCAGTACAGTTTTGAGAATGGTTTCTATGTCGCTACCCGCTATCGTTATGAATATACACGCTATCCTTCAAGCTCCAATAAAGAAGATGATAAGGTAAACCGTGGGGATGCGTGGGTTGGTTTTGTGCTGGGTGACTGGCGTACTGAGCTGAACTATGTTTACGCCAAAAGCACCGAAGGTGTAGCGCGTAATAATAATAAAACCTACTCCAATGAATATAATGCCAAGTTAGCCTATAAGTGGGATAAAAACTGGGCACCGTATGTTGAAGTCGGGAACGTGGGTGTGAAAACAACGGATGAGCGTCAAACTCGTTTCCGTATGGGCGTCGCCTATTCTTTCTAAATACCATCAATAGCTGGCGAAATACCCCGGAGATGTTGGCCGGGGTTTTCTGCTGCTTATTATTTATAGTCTTGAGCTTTTCTATTAATAAAAAAAGCCCTCCGCGAGGAGGGCAAGGCCAGTTACAGAAACATTAAATTAAAAACAGGGCACAATCATTTCGGGGACTACAGTTGAAACAGTTCCGGCTGCTCGGGCAGTTTGGCAATGTACAACGCCGGTTTGCCATCTTTGTCTGAGCTAAAAAGTACCGCGCGATCGTCTGGTGTAAACGACGGATGCGGGTGGGTGACCTGACGGCTGTTTGCCACGGTAGCCCAGGAAGTATCGTGGCGTGCGATGCGGAAACAGCTTTTCTTCGCTACATCAAATCCATACAGATAAGGGTCGTTATCGATGGTGTAACCGCCAGTATCCTTCACGTCTACCGGTGTACCTGAACCATCGCCGACCAGCAATGTGCCATCAAAATTGCTCATTAAATGCGAGCAGGCAGGCATTAACATTACGGCTTCATTAACGCCGGTATCAGGATTGTAGCTGGAGATGGTGCGTCCTTGCTGACCTTTCAGGTACGAGACATAGACCAGCGCCGAGCCGTTCGGGACCCAAAATTCATGGGTGCAACTTTCACCCTGCGCATGATCCTTAACTTTACGCACGTTACTGCCGTCTTCATTGACCAGCCACATTCGCGCATCGACCAAATCGTGCGGACCTTCATGGCAGAAAGCGACGGTGTTATCGTCGAACGGACGGTAAATCGGATGACCCAGCCAGTTTTTCTCTTCGTGAATCACCGCGCTGTCGCCGGTACGTAAATCGACGCGCAGCAGTCGGCAGTGCGGGCCTTTATGGAAGAAGTCATGGAACAGCTGCCAGCTGTTTAACGGTGTCCAGTCGCTTTTAGCAATTTCGATACCGACCAGTTTTGTACAGTCGCTGTTGGCAACCCAGGTACCGTAGCCCACCCAGTCATCAGACACGCGGTACACTTCGCGTTCTGCCAACGTCTTGAGATTCACTTCCAGCAGGGTGCGGTCGTTTTTGACATAGTAGAGGGCACTGTCGTCCGGCGATAAAAAACCGCCGAAGGTATTATCACCTGCGCCTTCGGTTAACTGAACGGCTTCGGCTTTGGCAAGATCCAGTAAATAGTAGTTCCAGTGACCATCAAACTCACCGGCGAACAGCAGGTGACTGCCATCATTAAAGAAGCATTTCTGATAGAAATAGTTTCGATGACAGGTTACTTCTGGTGGGGTCAGTCGGGTGACTTCCACGCCTGTATCCGGATCGCGGCTGATCTCATAGTTCAGCTTGACCCGCATGCCTTTAGCCATAATGCACTCCTTTTACCGTACGCAGGATTTCAGCAATCTGCGTCAGCACCCAGATTTATGATGAATTTAAAAACCAAGTGATAATTTATCAAAACAGTGTTTCATCATGTGTGATTGATGACGCAATTTGTAACAAAAAGCATAAGAAAGCATTTCTGCGGCGAGAGGTTGTTGAATGCTTTATCTCTACCTCCATGGAGTTATCATTTCTTATTATTTTACATCTATCTGTTTTATATGGTTTTTAAATCCAGTTGTTTTTTGTTATCTGCCGATTTTCCGTCACTAGCGTGATCGCAACTACACTTTTGATAATAAGATGCAGAAAAAGTGAAACATCGTTTTAGTTGTAATTGAAAACGCGTTCCGGGAGAGATATCATTAACGCATTAGGAAAAACGGAACGACGTTTCGCTATCCGATAACGTATTCACGGTCAATTTATCACTGGAGGTAAATGTGGACGTAAGACAAAGTATCCACAGTGCGCATGCTAAAACCCTGGACACCCAGGCGCTGCGTAACGAATTTTTGGTAGAACAGGTATTTGTCGCAGACGAATACACCATGGTTTACAGCCACATCGACCGTATTATTGTCGGCGGGATTATGCCGGTGGCCAAAACCGTTTCCGTTGGTGGTGAAGTTGGCAAACAGCTGGGCGTAACGTATTTCCTCGAACGCCGTGAGCTGGGCGTGATCAACATCGGTGGTCCGGGCACGATTACCGTCGATGGTCAATGCTATGAAATCGGTCACCGCGATGCGCTGTATGTCGGTAAAGGTGCCAAAGAAGTGGTGTTTGCCAGCCTTGATGCGGCAACTCCGGCGAAGTTTTACTACAACTGTGCACCGGCACACACCGCGTACCCAACCAAAAAAGTCACGCCAGCAGACGTTGCGCCGGTGACGCTGGGCGATGATCTCACCAGTAACCGCCGTACCATCAACAAATACTTTGTGCCGGATGTTCTGGAAACATGCCAGTTGAGCATGGGTCTGACTGAACTGGCGCCGGGTAACCTGTGGAATACCATGCCGTGCCATACCCATGAACGCCGCATGGAAGTCTATTTCTACTTCAATATGGAAGAAGACACCTGTGTATTCCACATGATGGGGCAGCCTCAGGAAACGCGCCATATTGTGATGCACAACGAGCAGGCTGTTATTTCTCCAAGCTGGTCTATCCACTCTGGCGTGGGCACAAAAGCCTATACGTTTATTTGGGGTATGGTCGGCGAAAACCAGGTCTTTGATGACATGGATCACGTTGCAGTAAAAGATCTGCGCTAGTCGCGGGCGGCCACTCAGCCTGTCGGTGATGGGCACTATAAAAAATAAGGATTAACAATGATTTTGAATGCATTCTCTCTTGAAGGTAAAGTCGCCGTTGTGACAGGTTGTGACACCGGTCTGGGCCAGGGTATGGCGCTGGGTCTGGCGGAAGCGGGCTGCGATATCGTGGGTATCAACATTGTTGAGCCGACAGAAACTATCGAACGTGTTACTGCCCTGGGCCGTCGCTTTTTAAGCCTGACTGCCGACCTGCGTCAGATTGACGGTATTCCGGCACTGCTGGAGCGCGCGGTGGCAGAATTCGGCCATATCGATATTCTGGTGAACAATGCGGGTCTTATTCGTCGTGATGATGCGATCGATTTCAGCGAAAAAGACTGGGACGACGTCATGAACCTGAACATTAAGAGCGTATTCTTTATGTCCCAGGCGGCGGCGAAGCACTTCATCGCGCAGGGCAACGGCGGGAAAATTATTAACATCGCCTCTATGCTCTCCTTCCAGGGTGGCATCCGCGTGCCGTCTTACACCGCATCAAAAAGCGGCGTGATGGGCGTAACCCGCCTGATGGCGAACGAGTGGGCAAAACACAACATCAACGTCAATGCGATTGCACCGGGCTACATGGCGACCAACAACACGCAACAGCTGCGTGCTGATGAGCAGCGTAGCGCAGAAATCCTCGATCGTATCCCGGCAGGCCGTTGGGGTCTGCCTGACGATCTGAAGGGGCCAATCGTATTCCTGGCCTCCAGCGCATCTGACTACATCAATGGTTATACCGTTGCAGTAGACGGCGGCTGGCTGGCGCGTTAATTCCCTCTCCAGTATTAAAAAACCTGCCAACGGCAGGTTTTTTTTGGTTTTAAGTTATTTTAATCCATATTATGGTTATAAATTAATCCATAGATAATTTCATATGTATGAAACGGTAATATTTAATACTCTTTAATATCAGTGTATTAAATTTTATTGAGTAATTATCTATAAATTTTAAAATTGTAATGTCCATCACATAACGGTATGGGCTAGCTATTTTATCCATAACTATGCCGTTTCCAGCCTGACGCCCCTGGCAAGGGATCCCTTATTTTCAGTTTTATGTCTTACTCTGTTTCTGGCAGGAAAAAATGGTCTCAATTAATCATGATGCTGCATTAGCACCGCGCGCAATGCGCGACACGCGACGTATGAATCTGTTTGTCTCAGTTTCCGCTGCTGTCGCAGGATTATTATTTGGTCTGGATATTGGGGTGATCGCGGGTTCGCTGCCGTTTATCACTGAACACTTTGCGCTAAGCAGTCGTTTGCAGGAGTGGGTAGTCAGCAGCATGATGCTGGGTGCGGCAATTGGCGCACTGTTCAACGGCTGGCTCTCTTTCCGTCTCGGGCGAAAATACAGTCTGATGGTTGGGGCAATCCTCTTTGTTCTCGGATCGTTGGGATCGGCATTCGCGACAAGCGTTGAGCTTCTGATCGCCGCCCGGGTAGTACTGGGTGTAGCCGTCGGGATTGCTTCCTATACCGCGCCGCTTTATCTCTCAGAAATGGCCAGTGAAAACGTGCGCGGAAAAATGATCAGTATGTACCAGCTGATGGTCACGCTGGGCATTGTGCTGGCCTTTTTATCCGATACGGCGTTCAGCTACACCGGCAACTGGCGGGCCATGCTCGGCGTGTTGGCCCTGCCTGCGGTGGTGCTGATTGTTCTGGTGGTTTTTTTACCGAACAGCCCGCGCTGGCTGGCGCAAAAAGGGCGTCATATTGAAGCCGAAGAAGTGCTGCGTATGCTGCGAGATACCTCGGAAAAAGCCCGCGATGAACTGAATGACATCCGCGAAAGCCTGAAGCTAAAGCAGGGCGGATGGGCGCTGTTTAAGATCAACAGTAACGTGCGTCGTGCGGTTTTCCTCGGTATGTTGCTGCAGGCGATGCAGCAGTTCACCGGGATGAACATCATCATGTACTACGCGCCGCGGATTTTTAAGATGGCGGGCTTTACCACCACAGAACAGCAGATGATTGCCACCCTGGTGGTTGGCTTAACCTTTATGTTTGCTACGTTTATCGCCGTCTTTACCGTCGATAAAGCCGGGCGTAAACCGGCGCTGAAAATTGGTTTTACCGTGATGGCGCTGGGAACATTGGTGCTGGGCTACTGCCTGATGCAGTTTGATAACGGCACGGCATCCCGCGGGTTATCGTGGCTGTCCGTCGGCATGACCATGATGTGTATCGCCGGCTATGCGATGAGCGCCGCACCGGTGGTGTGGATCCTGTGCTCGGAAATTCAGCCGCTGAAATGCCGTGACTTTGGTATCACTTGTTCCACCACCACCAACTGGGTGTCGAATATGATCATCGGGGCAACGTTCCTGACGCTGCTCGACAGTATTGGCGCGGCCGGTACATTCTGGCTTTATACCGCGCTGAATGTCGTATTCATTGGTATTACGTTCTGGCTTATTCCTGAAACCAAAAACGTCACCCTGGAACATATCGAACGCAAACTGATGGCGGGAGAGAAGTTGCGGAACATCGGCGTGTAATGTTAATGCCCGGTGGCGGATTTCGCTTACCGGGCCGACAGGTTCGCATTGGCCGGGTAGGGCGAAGCCGCCACCCGGCTTTTTATTTAGCGCATCGCGCGTTTCAGGATACGTTCAGCCTGACGCTGGAAGTCTGCAGCAGCTTCTTCCACGGTTTTCTGACCGTAGTCGATGTACTGCAGTGACGTACCGAACTGCGCCACGATCTGCGGGTCATCAAAGTATGGCGACACGGTGAGTTTGGTTGGCAGCGACTGCGCCAGACGTAACCCAGCGACGGACGGATCGTTTTCTTTGATGGTGCCGTTTTGCGTCAGGATTTCAACGGCTGCTTTACTCAGCGGCACGCCGCGCTCCAGACCCAGCGTTTCGACACCTTCTTTGCTGTTCAGCAGGAAGTTAATCACTTTCGCGGCGGCTTCCGGATTTTTCGTGGATTTGCCAATAGACAGCATCTGCGCAGGTTTAAAGAACAGCCCTGCGTCCGTGGCACCTTCCATCATCGGGTAGCTACCCAGATCCAGCTTCGCCGGTGGCTTCAGGTTATCTGAATACTTGTTAATGGTGGAGTTCCACATGTAGGTGCCACCCCATTCGCCCTGGATCCACGGCTTCATTTCATACATGTTGCTCTTACCAAACGACGCATAGTATTTGGTGTCTGGCATTACGTGGCTATCAACCAGCTTTTTATAGGTCTGGAAGAACTCAACCCACTGCTCTTTGGTGTAGGAGAATTTCTTGGTCTTTTCATCTACGGCTGGAATGTTGTACTTCTGGATCATGTACGAGTTCAGCAGCGCCAGCGTGTCCTGATGCTCCAGTACCACCGGGTAGTACTGTTTGCCGAGCTTGCTTTCGAACGTTTTGCCCGCAGCCATCAACTCATCCCAGGTTTTCGGGTATTCAACGCCCGCTTTTTTCCAGGTTTCATCGTTAAAGTAGAACACGCGCGCGGTGACGGAAATGGGGATCCCGTTCAGCTTGCCGTTAACGGTAGTGGACTGCAGTTCTTTTGGATCGAACTGGCTTAAGTCGATCACGTCCTTCATTTTGTTCAAGTCGTAAAAACCGTCGCCATTTTTCGAGAAAATCGGCAGCCAGTTCCAGTTGGTTTGCATCACATCCGGCTCGGTACCGCCCGCAATCTGCGTGGTCAGGCGGGATAAGTGACCATCCCAGCCGGTATATTCGGCTTTGACGGTGATATCCGGGTTCAGCTTGTGAAACTCTTCTAACGCTTTCAGCGTGACCTGGTGGCGGCCATTGCCCCCCCACCAGGACATACGTAAATCAACATCCTTTGCCATAGAAGGCAGCGCGGTCAGGCCCAGAGTGGCGGAGATAGCGGCGCTTAAAAGCACTTTTTTCATTTTTATAACTCCATTAGAGAGAGATGTTCTTTTCAGTTTTTGCGTCAAAGAGATGACATTTATTTATATCGAACTTGAAATGCACCTTGCGGTTAAGACCTTTATCAATCATTGGCTTAGCTTTATCTGAAGGGATGCGAGCAGTCAGTTCGTAATCTGCCACTTTCAGGTAAACAAAGAATTCATGGCCCATGTTCTCCACGCGTACCATTTCGCCACTACAGTTGCCTTCGGCAAAAGGCTCTTCGGCGACGTCGACGAATTCCGGACGGATGCCGTAGAAGACATCCTGACCGACATAAGAAGAGACTTTCTCCTGCTTTTCGTCGTTCAACGGCATGGTTTCATTGCCGATGGCAATGTGCAGGCGTCCCTCTTGTTCCACCAACTTGCAGGGGCGAATGTTCATCTCCGGTGCGCCGATAAAGCCAGCCACGAACATATTTTTCGGCTTGTGGTACAGGTTATCCGGGGTATCAACCTGCATGATGTGTCCCAGTTTCATCACGCAGATGCGGTCACCCATGGTCATCGCTTCGGTCTGATCGTGGGTCACGTACACGGTGGTGGCCGGCTTGCCGGATTTCTTCAACTGCTTGTGCAGGTCGGAAATACGGATACGCATTGAGGCACGCAGTTTGGCATCAAGGTTGGACAGCGGTTCGTCGAACAGAAACACGTCCGGTTTCTTCACAATCGCACGGCCAACGGCCACACGCTGTGCCTGACCACCGGAGAGCTGGCGAGGCAGGCGCTCCAGCAGTTCTTCCAGTTCGAGGATCTTCGCTGCTTCGTTTACCTGGGCATCAATCTGTGCCTTCGGCATTTTGCTTAGCTTCAGGCCGAACGCCAGGTTCTCACGCACCGTCATGTGCGGGTACAGCGCATAGTTCTGGAATACCATCGCAATCCCGCGCTCCTTCGGTGCCAGATTGTTCACAATCTTCTCGCCGATACGCACTTCGCCGCCGCTGATGGTTTCCAGACCTGCCAGCATACGCAGGGTGGTGGACTTGGCGCAGCCGGATGGCCCGACAATCACCATGAATTCCCCTTCTGCAATTTTCAGGTCGATACCATGTACCGCTTTGAAGCCGTTGGAGTACACTTTTTCCAGTTTATTAAAAATCACTTCAGCCATGATATTTCCCTCTTAACCTTTAATTCCGCTGCTGGTAACGCCCTGTACGAAGTAGCGTTGTGCCAGGAAGAACACAATGATGGATGGCAGAATGGAGATACTCGCCATTGCCAGAATTTCGTTCCACGGCGCACCTTCGGTAACGTCGATGGACATTTTCAGCGCCAGTGCAATCGGGTATTTATCCACGCTGTAGACATAAATCAGCGGCCCGATAAAGTCGTTCATTGACCACATGAACTGGAACAGAGCGACAGAGATGATGGCCGGTTTCAGAATCGGCACCACCACGTACCACAGCACCTGGAAGGAGTTACAGCCGTCAATCTGCGCCGCTTCTTCCATGTCACGCGGTACGCCGCGCAGGAACTGAATCAGCATGAAGACAAAGAACCCTTGCGTGGCGAAGGCCAGCGGCAGGTACAGCGGCATATAGCTGTTCAGCATGCCCATTTCACGGAACATCAGGTACTGCGGGATCAGCAAGACGGTGCTTGGTAGCAGCATGGTGGTGATGAGCGTGGCGAACCAGAATTTCTTCCATGGGATCTCGAAGCGGGCAAAGCCGTATGCCACGATGGTGGAAGAGATAATGGTCAGGATGACTTTCGGAATCACATACTTAAAGGTGTTCAGCATGTAATGGCCGAAGGTGTATTCGGTACCGGTTTTCCAGCCGTTGACGAAGCCATCCCAGGTGGCGTTTGCAGGCCACAGGCTCAGGGTGGTGAAGATCTCGTGGTTCGGTTTGAACGAGGCCGAGAACATCCACACCAGCGGGTACAGCATCAGCAGCCCTACCAACAGCAGGATCACGTAGCGGATGGCCGCGTTAATTTTTTCCCGACGCAGGGTGCGGGCAACTTCACGCTCAGCGATGCTCTGAGCTTCAGAGATTTGTTGGATATCAGCCATTTTTGCCTCCCTTATCGGCGGAATAGAACACCCAGTATTTCGAAGACTTGAAGGCAATGGCCGCAAAGACCGCAACAACCAGGAACAATACCCAGGCCAGCGCCGCGCCGTAGCCCATGTCAAAGTACTTGAAGGCCGTGTCGTAGATGTACAGGGAGAACAGGTAGGTGGAGTAGGTTGGTCCGCCGCCGGTTATCACGTACGGGCCAGTAAACTCCTGGAATGCCTGTGTGGTCTGCATGATGAAGTTGAAGAAGATAACCGGCGTAATCAACGGCACGGTGACTTTCATAAACATCTGCCATTTGGATGCGCCATCGATCATTGCCGCTTCGTACTGAGACTGCGGTACGTTTTGCAACGCCGCGAGGAAGATAACCATCGCGGAGCCAAACTGCCAGACGCGCAGCAGGGTCACGGACATCAGTGCCAGCGAGGGTTCACCCAGCCAGTTAACCGGGTCAAAGCCTAATACACCGATAAAGCTGTTCAGCAGACCGTCGATGGCAAACAGCGCACGCCACAGCACGGCGATAGCCACGGAGCTACCGAGGATGGACGGAATATAGTAAGCCGTACGGAAGAAGCCGATACCGCGTAATTTAAAGTTAAGAACAAACGCAATCCCTAATGCAAATGCCAGTTTCAATGGGATTGTCAAAAATACGTAGGCGAACGTCACGCCCATGGATTTCCAGAAGAGAGCATCTTCTGTCAGCATGTAGCGATAGTTCTCGATGCCGTTAAACACCGGCGGACTCATCAAGTCATACTCAGTAAAACTGAGGAAGAAAGATGAAACGAATGGGAAGGCGGTAAAGATTATCAACCCTATGATATAGGGTGATATCCACGCCAATCCCAGCATTCTGTTTTCATTCATACATACCTACCTGGCGAGTAATGGTTTAATACGGATTCGGTTGTAACGAACCGGACATACTCTGGATGCCCGGTGTGTCGGCGTTCTGTGTCTGTTTGCGATACCAATACTCCCTGTTAATGATTGATATACAATGCTTTTAATGTTGTCATTAACCGGTTGTCATCCTAACGATCAACATGAATGAACCGCCGTTCTTGATTTGTAAAACATCGTTTTAATTTATTTTATTGCGATTTGTTTCTACGTCATTCACATAATGATGGAAATGTGATCAAAGTCGAAACGGCGTTTCAAATAGGTGAGGTGCGCGTCATATTTTAAAAATTCCTGCCGGATTTCTATGGGTTATGACGACATGTATGGCAGCTTTTTGGGCGGGTTAAAGTAATGAAAGTTATATTATTAACATGCTAACAATGCGATTGCGGGCATAAAAAAGCCTTCCACTAAGGAAGGCTTGAAATAAAGGGGGACATTATTTTTTCAGGAAGTCTTCACGTACCGGTGTGAAGGTATCCAGTAATGTTCCCGGCTTTAAACACACGCAGCCGTGCATAATATTGGGCTGTTTATATAACGTGTCACCGGCGCGCACGACATGCTTTTCTTCGCCAATGGTAAATTCAAATTCACCTGACAGCACGTAGGTTAGCTGCTCGTGCGGGTGGCAGTGCATTGGGCCAACTGCGCCTTGTTCAAAGTTGACTTCAACGGCCATCATTTTGCCATCGTGAGCCAGAATGCGGCGGCTTACGCCATTGCCCAAATCTTCAAGGGTGGTTTCTTTATGAAAAATAAACATCCGGCAGTCCTGTAGTATGTTGAAACAATGTTTCATTAAATTTATATCAGAAAGAGTAAAAAAGAAACGCTTGCTCACAGATGTGGAAAGTTGATCACATCTTTGCTTCACTGGCATGACGGTAACGAACGCGGGGAAAATGATGAAAACGATCGGTCTGTTAGGTGGTATGAGCTGGGAATCGACCATTCCTTATTATCGCTTGATTAACGAAGGCGTAAAACAGCGATTGGGTGGCCTGCATTCGGCGCAGATCCTACTGCACAGCGTGGATTTCCATGAGATTGAGCTGTGTCAGAGTCGTGGCGAGTGGGATAAAGCGGGCGACATTCTGGCGCAGGCTGCGCGGGGACTTCAACAGGCCGGTGCCGAGGGCATTGTGCTGTGTACCAACACCATGCATAAGGTGGCCGGGGCGATTGAAGCCGCCTGTGATGTGCCGTTCCTTCATATTGCGGATGCAACAGGACGCGCCATCAGTCAGCAGAATATGAATAATGTGGCGCTGTTGGGTACGCGCTACACCATGGAGCAGGATTTCTATCGCGGTCGCCTACAGGATGAATTTGGTATTAGCACCTTGATTCCCGAACAAGGCGATAGGCAGAAAATTAACCAGATAATTTTTGACGAGCTGTGCCTCGGCGAATTCAGCGACGCCTCGCGCGACTATTACCTGAGTGTGATAGGCGACCTGGCGAGCCAGGGAGCGCAAGGGGTGATTTTTGGCTGTACCGAGATTGGTCTGCTGGTGCCAGCAGAATTAAGCCCACTACCGGTGTTTGATACGGCGGCGATTCATGCGGCTGATGCGGTGGAGTTTATGCTGTCTTGATGCTGGGGTGCCGGATGGCGCTTGCGCTTATCCGGCCTACATTATGGGGCAGGCCGGATAAGCGCGTTGTTAGATGCTGTTCAGGCTGGGGCTAAATTCCACGGTCAGTACGCCTTTATAGTATCCGGCGGCTTTGTCGGTGACGCGGAATTTATCCACAATCAGCCGCAGCGGTGCAGGGGAGCAAAGGACAGGATAGGTAATCGACGGTAGTCGTACCGGACGTACTTGATCCTGACCGTTTTCTCCGGCTTGTAGAGTGAAGGAATCGTTGTTTTTAACCGTTCTCCAGCCTTTGCTGTGAGGATCGAACATTTCCACGCGGTAATCGACTCGTTCGGCTTCATCTGTTCCGCCCGTGGCGGTGTTATAGATGGAGAAATAGCCGTCTTTGCGAGCCGCCGCCGTTTTGCCTTCATCTCTAAATGACAGCTCCATGCTGTCACTGTTGGAGTTGAAGCCGTCGTACAGGCACATATCCAGATTGGTAACATCTTCGACATAGCTGTTGCTGGTGACCGAACCGGTTGGGTGCAGATCAAGCTGTACCAGCGGATTCGCGCCGTTAAATTCCGGGAAGTAGATATCCTGTTTGCCGGTGGCTTTGCCTTTGAGGGTGATGTCGGCTAAATAAGTGATTGAACTCGCGCCCGCTTCCCATTTTATTTTAACCTGGCCTTCCCATACCCCCCCAACGGGGAGGTTGTTCATTTCGGTTTGCGGTATCCAGACTGTTAGCGTTTTTGTGTTTGTTATGAAGCTATAGTCGTCACCATAGCAGTTTACTGCGGGATAACGGTTGAGTGCGCGTTTTCCGCCGCAATATGTTCCTTGACCATTTGAATCAATATACAGTGGCTCTGTATAAGCTTGCAGTTTTAGTGGATGAGTCATACGACTTCGCTTCTCGGTCAGTATTATCGTGATGGTTGAACCATTACTCTGATGTGTACAGGTTTGCTTTATATTCGAATATCCGCAGGTGTAAGTTGAGTACTGTGGGTCATAACCTATCGCACCTCCGTAATCGCGGTTCCATAAGTATGTATCGGCAGGTGCGCCGGAAGGGATCTCATAATCTTGGGTGCTAGTGACGTTGGGGGTGGGGCCGTTATAGCTTTCGGCTTGCGAATAGCCACTCACCATTAATCCACATACCATTAAAAAGGTGATTAATTTCATTGCACACTCTCCCTTTGTGCGGTTTCTAGCGCTTGTCTGCGCTGTGATTGCTTAAGCTGTGCCTGTACCTGAATTGGCGAAGGCAACTGATCGTAGGTCACCACAGAGCATTGAATATCTCCGGCAAAGCGAATGCTGGCGCGTTTCTTCAGTACCTTCAGTGGGCATTTCAGGAATGACTGACCAGCCAATACGTACAGATCGCGTGAAGAGCTCTGCATTTCCAGCGTGAACCCACCGTCATCTGCCATCAGCAACATCGCACTGTTTACCCCAATGACTGGATATTTTTTCAGCGCTTCCGGCAGCAGCAGTCGGCCAATATAGTTGTAGTTAAAGGTAGCGGACACCTCGCGATAGCGCAGTTTACCTGGCAGCAACATCAGGCTCTGTTTACCTGAACCGGTAATCAGGTTGGTGGTACCGGTCTGGTTTTTACGTGCGCTGTCGTTGATGTCGACGTAACCCATTTCATAACCGGTGTAAGGGAACAGGACCGATTCATCGCCTGTCAGGCTGGCTTTACTGCCATTTGTGGTGGCATCCACGGACAAATCATCGGCATCGGCGTCGTCCATTTTTTTCACCGCGATTAGCACGGCTGCCGATGGGTCACCGTTACCCGCGCGGCCAACCTGCACTCCGTGGCAGCTGACGGCAAGCGTGGAGCTATAGCTGCCGGTAAAGGCGGTACTGTGATCGCGGTCCTGCGTGTCGTAGCTATCGGTGAGATAGGCGCTGAGGTTGCCATACAGACCATCAATACGACCGTTGACGCCGCTGTCGAGGGTATCAGTATTAATACCGCCAAGGCTCACACCCACTTCTTTATGGTTGACGTTATCGTCATACCAGGTCCGTGCCAGATTCCAGGATGTCTGGTCGCTACTGTTTTTACTGGTGCGATAATCGGCACCGATGGTGGTGCTACGGCTGCGCGCGTTATTATCCTGGCGCGGCATCTCACTGAAGGTAAACATAAAGTAGGCACCGTTATCGTTGCCGGTGCTGTCGTTGTTGTTACGCGTAAATACGCCGAGGTTGGTGTTCAGGATCCAGCTAGTCAGGCTGAAAGAGCGTGAGGCGCTAAACTGGATAGTATCTGAGGTGGAATTAGCGCTTGCCTGGTTGAAATAGTTATCACTAAAGTCTTCGTCGTTGTCCCAGCGCGTGCGATAGTCCGCATGGTTGCGGGTGCGGTTCCAGTTTAAGGAAAGGCTCCAGCTTAAGATGTTTTGTGATAGACCTGCGCTGATGCTTTCAAAACAGTTGAGATCGTAATCTTCAGAATCAGTATCGCCGGAACACTGACCGCCGCTAGTATCTTTTCGGTACAAGTTCAGTGAGGGCAAGTTCTCCACCCGCCAGTTGAGCTGCTGCATGTTACCGCGGCCACCCTGGTCGTTATAGAAAAAGCCGGTTTGCAGATCCATATCACCCAAAGCACCCAGTGCCGGGGTGATATGACCGTTAACTTCCGCAGAAAAGTTATTGTCTACCGAGGCCACGCCGAGCATCAGCTCGCTTTGTGCCGTTACCGGAAGCCGCACGCCAGCCTGGGCAGAGGTGGAACCGTCATCGCTATAGCTTGTTGATGAACTGGAGTCATCCGCCAGTTTACCCGCCTGGATAAACCACTGGGCATGGCCGTCCGTTATGCTCCCCGTTTTGGTAAAAGGAACCACTTCAGTACGGGCAAGCTGATTGCTTTCATAAATTTTCAGCTGAAGGGTGTAGCTCCCTGACGGGAACGAGCTGGTGTCGAGTGACTGATTGCCGCCGTTTAAGTAAAACGAACCGAGCAGTTGGTTATCGCGATAGGCATCAACGCGTGAGCTGCGCGAAAGCAATACGTTGACCGGTGTGCCCTGGCCCGCCTGTTCGCGGTTGAGATAGCTCAAGGTCGATCCTGCGCGAACCCCGTCAAAGGCGTCAAGCGGCAGGAAGGTGAAATTAAAGTTACCGCCATCAAGATTAAACAGGCTGCGGCTATCCATTCGCCCGCCTTGAACGTAAAAGCGGCTCATGAGATCATAGCGATAGTACAGTTCGCTGACGTCAACATCAGTCTCGGTTTCACCATCGCTCTCGTTGCCATTCAGGCTCCAGTAACCGCCAATGTAGCTGTTATCGGTGATGCCTAATGCGCCCGTACCTTGCAGATATGCCGATTTAAAATCGTCCTGGATGGCGACGTTAATATCCTGCTGATGGATGAACGCGTTAACGATATCATCATCCTGGCTTGCTTTCAGATAGAGAGCGGTTTGGGTGCTGTCGGGATACCACTCTTTATTTAAGAAGAGATTGACGGCGTTCTGCTCGTCATTATAAATCAGTGCGACGTCGTTAGTGGTGAGATAACCGCAACCAGCGCCGCTGTTTACCGTCGAACAGGCAAGTTCACCGTGACGTTCAAGAGGCTGGCTGAGTTTTGCTACAACGGTTTTGATACGATCTTGATCGTTACCCAGGGCCATTGCGGTGATAATCTTTTGGGGCTGTTCAAACTTAACGGTATCAAGGTTCACGGTGGCGTAAAACTTACCCAGATTGCGTCCTGCAAGATAGACGTCAATATATTCCTGCTGGCCCTGCACGATGGCTTCAAATCCTGGTGGAATTGAGTCTGTACGTGCATGAGCGACATTGAGTATGGAAAAGATTAATAGCCCAAGAATTGATTTTTTCATTACTCAATCATCTTCCTTGATATAGTAAAAAATGAACCGAAGACTTTTCTTCGGTTCATTGGGTTTATTGCAGTAAAAATTAGATAGTGCCGGCGTTCTGGTACAGATAGATGCTGACAATACCCTGATAGGTACCGGTAGTCAGAGGTTCCTGCGTGGTCTGTGCGATCTGCAGGGCTTTAGCTACAGAACCTGTTTTCAGTGCGGTATCAGCATTCGGGAACAGTTCTTTTGCTGCCAGAGTTACCGCGGTAGTAGACAGCGCTTCGCCGCCCCAGGAAACGGTCATCGGAACGGTGTCACCACCCAGGCTGTTAACCAGAACGGCATCGCTGGTCAACTGCATCATGACATCTTTAGTCACGTCATTTGCCCAGATTTTGGTCTGTAGCTGGTAAGGAACCAGACCGGTGCCTGGGATATACTGCATATCAACGTTTTTTGGCAGCGCAGAGTTATCAACCTGAGTCATATCCAGCGCGGCATCAACGGTTGCAGTAACGGTAATATCTTTCTGTACTGCCATTGCAGAACCCATTACAGAAACCATTGCCAAAGCGAGTAAGGATTTAGAGATAACTGATTTCATTTACTTATATTCCATGTAATAAACTACTGATTAATGAATTGGGAAGTCCTGCGAGTGCTTTGACTTGTCAATCCAGTTCCAATACTGAACAACGACCCGGTCGTAATTCAATATGTTTTTAGGTACATAGCTAGCGCGTGGGTAAATATTATTACCAACATCCTGCCATGCACAGTCTTTGTCTGATTGTGATTTTTTACACAATCCTATTTTTAATATTTTAAAACGCTGGTTACCGGTGTTTGTTATTTTTCCATCGGCAAGCAGGTTGATTTTTAGCTGCGGGTTTTCTGGTGGGACGCTGACGAGTACACCCCAGATAAGATTAATGGTTAATTGCGACTTGGTATTTTGAGTCCCTTCAAGCGGGTCATCAAGCTGCGGTACTGCCTCGAACTTCACACGGTAAGTTGTCTCTTCCTTTACCGGCTCCATTGCGACCAGTCGTACCATTTTAGTGGCGCCAGCGGGGAGGGCGAATTTGGGAGGCATAACGACAATCGCGGTAGGATCGCCATTTTTAATTTCAGTTTCTTTTTCTTGGGTTGTGCCGATACCGGTAATATTAAGAATTGACGTCTTAATATATTGCACATCGCTGGAGCGAGAAATAACACGCACGCTGCTTTCGCCTTGATCGTTCATATCAACTGACATGGGATAGACGGACATATTTGCGTGGCAGAGCGGGGCCAAACATGCTAGTGAAATAGCACACAGGTTTAACTTTAGTGTCATGTTATAATTCCCTGTTAGTCATTCTGTTATTCAGCATCCTGTTGAATAAGTAATGCGCTAGGGAAGGTGCGAACAAGTTC
>NZ_SZWV01000032.1:0-1336 GCF_005280945.1 Citrobacter sp. wls718 | reverse complement strand
TGATCTTGACCCTCCATCTCCGAACAGCTTTTGTATCTTAAGTTAACGATGTCCGCTGCCGCCGGTATTCCCTCGGGGAGTGATATCCCAGCGCGCTGTGCGGGTGGTTTTCATTGTAATGCGTGAACGCTACTGCAAGGTTTCGCAGTGCTGTTCTCACATCCGGTTTTGGCATGAACGCGATATAGTCTTCTTTCATCGTTTTCACGAACCGTTCGGCCATGCCATTACTCTGCGGGCTGCTCACCGCTGTTGTGCAGGGCTCCAGATTCAGCTCTCTCGCGAACCTCCGCGTTTCATACGCGGTATACGCTGAACCGTTATCCGTCAGCCACTGCACCGCTGTGTCGGGCAACCTGTCGCCGAAGCGCTTTTCCACCGACCTCAGCATCACATCCTGCACGGTCGAACTGTCATAGCCTCCCGTGCTTGCTGCCCAGTCTATGGCCTCACGGTCGCAGCAGTCCAGCGCGAACGTTACCCGCAGTTTTTCGCCGTTGTCGCAGCCGAACTCGAAGCCATCTGAACACCAGCGCATATCGCTTTCTGCCACCGCTATCTTGCCCTTATGTTCACGCTTCGGTCGCTCTGGTTTGTGATGCAACAACAACAGGTTATGCTCGCTCATTATCCTGTAAAGCCGTTTGGCATTCACAGGTGGCTGTCCCTCTGTGCGACGTTGCTTGCGCAGGATGCCCCACACGCGTCGATAACCATAACTCGGCATATCGCTGATAATGTTGAGGATAGCCGACAGTATTTCTGCGTCTGCTTCTTCATTACGCCGGTTACAGCGCCTGTCCTGCCAGTCGGCAGAACGGTTAATCCGCAGTGACAGTTGCGCACGCGACACGCCCATGGTCCGGCTGACCATGGCTATTCCCCGTCCTTTGGCAACAAGGGCGCGTGCGCTATCCATTTTCGCGACTGACCGTACTCCACGGCTTCTTTCAGGATCTCAACTTCCATCGTTTTCTTGCCCAGAAGGCGCTGAAGCTCCCGGACCTGCTTCAGAGCAGCAGTAAGCTCAGAAGCAGGAACGACTTCCTCTCCAGCCGCAACGGCGGTGAGGCTGCCTTCCTGATATTGCTTCTTCCACTTAAACAGCAGGCTGGGCTGGATACCATGCAGGCGGGCGACATGGGAGACATTCATACCCGGCTCCATCGTCTGCTGGATAATGGCGATCTTCTCCTGAGGAGTTTTACGTTTACGGACTTCTTGCCCTAACAGGATCCCGGTCATCTCAAAATTGGCGTTAGTGTTAGACATATATTCAAGCCTATCTCTTATCTGGAGATACAGCTACTGTCCGGTGTTTCAGGGGGCTACATCA
>NZ_SZWV01000031.1:0-5278 GCF_005280945.1 Citrobacter sp. wls718 | reverse complement strand
TACGTTCAAATTTTTCTTTAGACACGGCTATATTCCTTACTATAGTGCTCTCCCCTTATAGAGAGAGCACGGGATTTTGGTTTTTAACCTGCGGCTTATTTACCGCGGGCTTCGATTACGGCCTGAGCAACGTTGTTCGGCGCATCATCATACTTCAGGAATTCCATAGAGTAAGATGCACGACCTTTGGTCAGAGAACGCAGCTGAGTTGCATATCCGAACATTTCAGACAGCGGAACTTCAGCATGAATCTGAACACCAGTAGCGTTAGATTCCTGACCTTTCAACTGACCACGACGACGGCTAAGGTCACCGATGACGTCACCAGTGTTCTCTTCCGGCGTTTCTACTTCAACCTTCATGATCGGCTCAAGCAGAACAGGTTTCGCTTTCTTAAAGCCATCTTTGAAGGCGATAGAAGCAGCCAGTTTAAACGCCAGCTCAGAGGAGTCAACGTCATGGTAAGAACCGAAGTGCAGACGCACGCCCAGATCAACAACCGGATAGCCAGCCAGCGGGCCAGATTTCAGCTGTTCCTGGATGCCTTTATCAACGGCCGGGATGTATTCGCCAGGAATTACACCACCTTTGATGTCGTTGATGAACTCGTAGCCTTTCGGGTTTGAACCCGGCTCCAGCGGGTACATGTCGATAACAACATGACCGTACTGACCGCGACCACCAGACTGCTTAGCGTGTTTACCTTCGATATCGGTAACTTTCGCGCGAATCGCTTCACGGTAAGCAACCTGAGGTTTACCGACGTTCGCTTCAACGTTGAATTCACGCTTCATGCGGTCAACGATGATGTCGAGGTGCAGCTCACCCATACCGGCGATAATGGTCTGGTTAGATTCTTCGTCAGTCCATACGCGGAAAGACGGGTCTTCTTTAGCCAGACGGCCCAGAGCCAGACCCATTTTTTCCTGGTCAGCTTTGGTTTTCGGTTCTACCGCGATGGAGATTACCGGCTCAGGGAATTCCATACGCTCCAGAATGATCACGTGGTCTGGATCACAAATGGTGTCACCAGTTGTCACATCTTTCAGACCGATCGCAGCCGCGATATCGCCCGCGCGAACTTCTTTGATCTCTTCACGCTTGTTGGCGTGCATCTGTACGATACGACCAAAACGTTCACGAGCCGATTTCACTGGGTTGTAAACAGTATCACCGGAGTTAACCACGCCAGAGTACACGCGGAAGAAGGTCAGGTTACCCACGAACGGGTCGGTAGCGATTTTGAATGCCAGAGCAGCAAACGGCTCTTCATCGCTAGCGTGACGCTCAGCCGGAGTATCTTTACCGTCGTCCAGAATACCGTTGATCGCAGGTACGTCGATTGGGGATGGCAGGTAATCAATTACCGCATCCAGCATCGCCTGAACACCTTTGTTCTTGAACGCAGAACCACAGGTTACCAGGATGATTTCGTTGTTCAGAACGCGCTGACGCAGAGCAGTCTTGATCTCTTCTTCAGTCAGTTCTTCACCACCGAGGTATTTCTCCATCAGCTCTTCTGAAGCTTCTGCAGCGGACTCGATCAGGTTCTGGTGCCATTCTTCAGCCAGTTCCTGCATGTCTGCCGGAATATCTTCATAAGTGAAGGTTACGCCTGCGTCTTCTTCGTTCCAGTTGATGGCTTTCATTTTCACCAGGTCAACAACACCGGTGAAATGTTCTTCAGCACCAATAGCCAACTGCAGCGGAACAGGGTTCGCGCCCAGACGGGTTTTGATCTGACCAACAACTTTCAGGAAGTTCGCACCCATACGGTCCATTTTGTTAACGAACGCAATGCGTGGAACTTTATATTTGTTAGCCTGACGCCATACGGTTTCAGACTGCGGCTGAACACCACCAACTGCGCAGTAAACCATTACTGCACCATCAAGCACACGCATGGAACGTTCTACTTCGATTGTGAAGTCAACGTGCCCCGGGGTGTCGATGATGTTTACGCGATGCGGTTCATACTGCTTGGCCATACCAGACCAGAATGCAGTAGTCGCTGCGGAGGTGATAGTAATACCACGCTCCTGCTCCTGTTCCATCCAGTCCATGGTGGCTGCGCCGTCATGAACTTCACCGATTTTATGGTTTACACCGGTGTAGAACAGAATACGTTCGGTAGTAGTGGTTTTACCGGCGTCGATGTGCGCACTGATACCGATGTTACGGTAGCGCGCGATGGGTGTTGTACGAGCCATTTGATTCCTCGTTTATCTTTTAGGCGTTCAATTTAAGTAGCCCAAAGCGGGCTGCTTACAGGAAGCGCCCGCCTGGTGACTATTACTCCGAAGGGATTACCAACGGTAGTGTGCGAACGCCTTGTTGGCTTCTGCCATACGGTGAACGTCTTCACGTTTCTTAACTGCAGTACCTTTGTTTTCTGCAGCATCAGAAAGTTCGTTCGCCAGGCGCAGAGCCATGGATTTATCACCGCGTTTACGAGCAGCTTCAACGATCCAACGCATTGCCAGAGCATTACGACGAACCGGACGGACTTCAACTGGTACCTGATAAGTAGAACCACCAACGCGGCGAGACTTAACTTCGACAGTCGGGCGCACGTTTTCGAGGGCTACTTCAAAGGCTTCCAGGCCATCTTTACCAGAGCGCTGAGCCAGGGTCTCCAGGGCGCTGTATACGATGGTTTCTGCAGTAGATTTTTTACCATCTACCATCAGGATGTTTACAAATTTAGCCAGCAGCTCTGATCCGAACTTAGGATCCGGCAGAATTTTACGCTGACCAATGACGCGACGACGTGGCATGGGAATACTCCGTTGTTAATTCAGGATTGTCCAAAACTCTAAGAGTTTAGTTTGACATTAATATAAAACGTTTGGCCTTACTTAACGGAGAACCATTAAGCCTTAGGACGTTTCACGCCATACTTGGAACGTGATTGCTTACGGTCTTTAACGCCGGAGCAGTCAAGCGCACCACGAACGGTGTGGTAACGAACACCCGGAAGGTCTTTTACACGACCGCCACGGATCAGGATCACGGAGTGTTCCTGCAGGTTGTGACCTTCACCACCGATGTAGGAAGTCACTTCAAAACCGTTAGTCAAACGCACACGGCATACTTTACGCAGTGCGGAGTTTGGTTTTTTAGGAGTGGTGGTATATACACGGGTACATACACCACGTTTCTGCGGGCAGGCTTCCAGCGCAGGCACGTTGCTCTTTGCAACTTTGCGTGCGCGTGGTTTGCGTACCAGCTGGTTAACTGTTGCCATTAAATAGCTCCTGGTTTTAGCTTTTGCTTCGTAAACACGTAATAAAACGACCTCATACAATATGAGGACGCAGAATTTTAGGTCGGTGTCGAAAAGGTGTCAAGAAATATACAACGATCCCGCAATTACCAGGCAATCTGGTTGGGATGCTTCACCGTAAGTCTGACGAAGTCAGTATAGCTAACCCTGACGACACTGTCTGAAATTTGACCACCCAACCCGCGAGCCTTAATGTCTTCTTCCAGTACATAAACCTTAATGGAGGCATTTTGCAGCGTTTCAAGGAAACGGCTGCCTTCTATGGCTGCAGTCACGCCGTCCTGAAGCAATAAAAGCTCATCGTCTGCGCCAACAAGACGCAGCAGGGAGGAGAAGTCAGTCAGCCACGGTGAGCGATGTAGAGTATGCAGCATGCGCGTTTAGAACCTCATAATGACGTCATAGTTGCCCAGTTCACGGCGCAGTTCTTCAGGTTCAAGTACCGTCGCATCGACAACGAATTTCATGTCCGTATCAAGGCCACGTTCGCGCAATGAGGCAGCGCACAGCCTACATTGTTCTATATCGTACAGCCCCAACAATTTGAAGGTCGCAATATAGTCCCGTGCCAGAATGAGATCAGGTTTTTGCTCTGGCAGGATTTGGAAGACGCCGTCCCCGATAAAAAAGACGCCGAGATCTTCTGTTAGTGCTGATGTCGCCAGTAGTGCATCCAGACCTTCACGGCCCGATGCGCTCCCGTGAGGCACGGTGGAAAATACAAAAGCGATTCGATTCATTAGAACTGCACCACGCGATCGCACGTCAGGGATGCCTCAGCGAGCGAACCCAGCCCACTAAGGTTAAAACCCGCTTGTAAATTAGCCCCAGCCAACGCCAACCTCTCTGCTTCAGTTTCATCAACAACGCCGCGGCGTAGCGCCGCTGCCACGCAGATATTTAGCTCTACGCCATGCTGTTGATTAAGCTGTTGCCAGGCGCGAACCAGATCAAATTCATCACTGGCGGGCGACGTCAGCAGATTGGCGTTATACACGCCTTCACGATAGAAAAAGACACGGCTTAACTCATGACCTTCTTCAATCAATGCGTGAGCAAATTGCAATGCGCTGCTCGCCTGCTGCGTACCATAAGCAGGTCCAGTCACGACGATAGCAAAGCGCATTACTTGTCTTGCCCCTGGAAATCACCGCTCTTGAACTGGCGAATATAAAGATAAACCGTGTGCTTGGAGATGTTCAGGCGGTCAGCAACCTGGTTAATAGCATCTTTGATATCGAAGATACCTTTCTCATACAAGTTCAGGACAATCTGACGATTCTTCGCATTGTTGGAGACGTTACGATCGGCATTCACTTCTTCAATCGTGAACTCCAGCGTCTGGGTAACCAGATCTTCCACTGATGAGGCGAAGTTCACGGCAGAACCCACTTCTGGGGTTTCCGGTGGAATAAAGGTATTCATTATCTGCGAGAAAGGAACATCAAGGTTCATATTGATACACAGCAGACCAATTACGCGATGCTCACGGTTGCGAATGGCAATCGTCACCGACTTCATCAAGACACCGCTTTTCGCACGTGTGAAGTAACACTTCGACACGCTGCTATCCGCACCCGTCATATCATGCAGCATGCGCAACGCCAGATCGGTAATCGGTGAGCCAATTTTACGACCCGTATGTTCACCGTTAGCAATGCGAATAGCCGAGCATTTCAAATCCTGCAAAGAGTGCAATACGATTTCACAATGGGAACCAATGAGCATCGCCAACCCGTCCACTACCGCTTCGTAGGATTTAAGGATATCGAAGTCGGTTTGATCGAAAGGACGTTGATCCAGCAAATCTAGCTCACTGGTTTCGTTGGTTAAAAGCGACCTGGACATGAAAAAAAGCACTCCTTTTCAGGAGCCTGTCGTTATGTTGTCAGGGCAGGCTCATCACTATTAGGGGCATCTAAAGTAATACAGCGCACGAGGCGCTTTCCAGTATTAATTATATCCTGTCGATAATAAAAAACCGCCGCCCTG
>NZ_SZWV01000026.1:0-2508 GCF_005280945.1 Citrobacter sp. wls718 | reverse complement strand
TCACAATCGCTGGGGATTCAGTCTGAACTGGGGTTGGCGTAGGGATCAACTAGCAGACCTGGAACGAATGTTATTTCTGCTGGATGGTAAATCGATACCCGACAACCGTGGTGATGTTACTACTCGGTTGATGGGGCATATTCGAGATAACCCTTCGAAGGGTGTTTACGAAGATGATTTCTTCAGTATTCGTTACTTTCAGAAGGGAACCGCGCACATCACTTTTAAGCGCTACGATCTGACAGAAAAGATGAATGATATTGTGGCGAAGCACTATCCGGGGATGCTGGCTAGTCCACTTTAACGTTGATGGGTGTTGAAAAAATTTACTTACACCAGCCGTTACATAAACTTTTTGGATGTGTGGTTTTCAGTGAGGGGTTTTGCGTAACTCATTGGTTTTAAATGGTACGCCCTGTAGGATTCGAACCTACGACCTACGGCTTAGAAGGCCGTTGCTCTATCCAACTGAGCTAAGGGCGCATTGCGAAGTGAAGACTTCATGCGGATGAAACGCGTGAATTATACGGTCAGCGCCTGCTGAGTCAATGCCTTTTGTTCTGGTTGCTTGCGAAGTGTACGAATGGTGGTTTTTTCTGCTCGTCCACGGGTATCCAGGAAATCACCTGGTAACAACTGAGGCGCCGTAAAGCCCGGTTTAAGGTTAAATGTATTTAGAAAATTAATGATTTTGCTTAACATTCTCCTACACCCTTCCCTGCGGTTTAGGATCCCTTCAATGTTAAGTATCGCCATCAAAGACGAAAATAGTCACTTCGAACATGGTCTGAAAATCATCATTACTCGTCTGACGAATCAGTGGCGTCAGGAGATTTGCTTCTTGCCTGTCGACGATATCGATCGTGCAGACATCGCCTTTTTATCGCTGGATGAAGAGTGGCTCAGCGCGGGTTGTTACGAAATTCCCCGCCACACCCGTCACCAGCATCGGGTCATTATTTGCAGCAAATGCGATAAAGATAAGCTGATGTTCAGGCCCTGCCTGTACATGCTACCGCTGATTTATCGCGAAGATGATGTCGAAGAGATCGGCAAAAAAATGGTACTCATTTTGCAAAAACGCGCACTCCGTTCCAGCGTCCCTGCCACCATCTGTCACTACTGCACCACCCGCAACTTTTCCATTGCAGAGCGTCAGTTTTTAATGTTCCTCGCCAGCGGATATACCTCCGCCGAAACCGCACAGCTTCTTGCACTTAGTGAGGTAGAAGCGAAGGTAACGCGTCGGAGTATTATGAGAAAACTGCAGGTGAAAAATGAACAACAATTCTTAAGATACATCAGGGTTAACCTGAGTTTTCTACAAAATTGAACCGTTTCTTATGCGCTGGAAACTTTATGAGAAATGTCTCATGTGCAATTAAGTATATGCGCCTACTGCCCCCATTTCTATGCTGCCACAATAATGCCTATGTGTTATTTCCGGGGTAAAAATAAAACACTCTCGGTAATATTTGCTCCGCGTGGGAGAATATCATGATGCCGAGCCTGTTATTGTGCAACGATAAATATGAGTACGCACATCCTTCAATAAAAAATGATGCTAACGTTCTACTTTCAACACTGAAATTAGAACCTATTGTCGAGTTATCGACTTCGCACCGATACGGCTTTGAAGTCCTGACCCACCTCCCGCGAAAAATGAATAGCGAGAACTATTTTCGCCAGCTTTCTTTCGCACAACAACAAAGCCTGTTTTATCGCCAAATAGCCAACATCGTACATTATCAGCCCGGCTACGTTTATTCACTGAACCTGCCGATGAAGGCCTTTCTGAACTGGACGTCATTTCATTGGCGTGATGTTACGTATCCACCTAACCTTGTCATCGAAATACAGGACCCTGCTACATTCCTTTTGCTCAATGTTGCTCAACGCCATGTGGCGTATAACGCTATGCAGCATGTTGAAGCGTCAGGCACCCCTATCTGGATGGATGACGTCAATGAAGAATTACTCATCGCATTCATTGAGGCTAATTGGCACCTATCAGGCATTAAACTGGATAAAAATACCTTTTGGACACTGAGTAAAAAACCCAGCAGGCTCCAGCAGATCATTAAGAAAGGACAAGCAATCGCAAATCAGGTGATTGTCGAAGGGATTGAAACCCAAACGCACAAGGAAATTGCCCAGCGAGCCGGCGCAAATTTGGGGCAGGGGTATTTATGGCCCGCCATTTATCCAGGGCAGGAGAAATAAAACGGAAAGGAAAACAGGAAGGATGCGCAGCGTACTACGTCGGGAACGACATCGCCGTTTACAAAACACTCACTGTACCCATCAATATCATCACTGTGCGCCGCAGGTATTTGACCGGCTTGAGTATCTGGCACAAAAAATCAATTATACATTACCGGGAGACACTGTATCTCAGGCAATTATCACCACTGATTACTATCTCGCATTTACACTGAACCGCTATTTATTTTCAGGTACCCGTACGGCTGTTTTCCAGAATTTTGGGTGATGCTGCCAACTTACTGA
>NZ_SZWV01000025.1:0-15047 GCF_005280945.1 Citrobacter sp. wls718 | reverse complement strand
GTATCTAATCGTGGGGGCAGGTCAGGTGATCACGACCCGCGTAAGCCGATGAGTGAGAACACGGTGAATAAAGCACTTCGAGTGATGGGCTACGATACGAAAGTTGAAGTTTGTGGTCATGGTTTTAGAACGATGGCTTGTAGTTCGTTGATTGAGTCGGGATTATGGTCGAGGGATGCGGTTGAGCGACAGATGAGTCATCAGGAACGTAACTCTGTGCGTGCGGCTTACATTCATAAGGCCGAGCATCTTGGGGAGCGCAGGCTAATGTTGCAGTGGTGGGCGGATTATCTTGATGCGAATCGGCAGAAGGGTGTTAGTCCGTTTGACTTTGCAAAATAAAATAATTAATAGTGCAGGGATAGCTATGTTTTCCTGCACTATTTAAAATTTAATCAGATACTTGATAAGTATTCATACCACATTTTCCCATCAGTAATTTTTCGGTCATTATTTATTTCTATTACCGTAATGTTTTCATTGCTTATTAATCGCAATTGTTTTTGATAATAATCTTTATAATAAGATTCAGTTTTATGTCCAAAACTATCTACGTGGTGGAAAATTATTAGATTTTTTCCTTCATCTTCAATATACGAACGGAAAAGTCCATTTATGTGTCCGTCGTCAATGTTAAATCCAAAACCAATGACTGCGACAAAGTCTGAGCTTTTGAAATCATGATAAAGAGAAACATATCTCTCGGACATTTTAATTGAAGTAAGCGGTTTTATCCCACTTTGTGTGAAGAGGAATGGAACGATAAAATGCTTGTTTGGGTTGGAAATGTCAATTATTGAATTTAAATATGGGTCATAAAAATCATTTACTGAACCATTTAAAAAGCTAACATCTTTTTTTGTTACTTCAGTTATGAAATTATTATAATTTGTGGTCCCTATAGATTTTACATTTATTTTATTCTCAAGTTCTAAGACGTCATGGTAATAGCCATTTCCTTTATTTATACGGCTTGTATGTTGCTCGGCAATTTGAGAGATATATCTTCTTGTGGTGTTTAGGAATATGCTTATTTTACAAAACTTTGCCCAATCAGTTTTGGGACTATATAGATACCGCCAATTGGAGTCAATGAGTGACTGATAGTCAAGAGATATCGAAAATAAGTCTTCGAGTATATCCATAGAGAATCCCATGATTATATCATGATCTGATGAACCTTCTGAAATTGTGTAAGGAGGCGAGTCAAGGAGGAGGGATAATGCATTTAAGCCAGCCGCGCTATAATCCAATGAAAAGATACTTCCCAAATCATCAAATATGTCTATTGAATCAGGTTTTTTCTCAAAAATCCCATCATTCAGATTATGTACAAGATCCTCTCCATATGCTCCTATTAAAAGTTCAAGTATTGAACGGCAGAATTTCTTAATATCATTTTTTAGAACTATATTCTCTGATGTGTTTTCAATTTCCAATATTTTCAGGAAGGAAGAAAAGTAGTTACTGGAAAATAACTTATTGGATTCACTTAAAATACTTGTTATTTTAATTTCATGAGAGAAGTTTTCGCTACCGAACTGACATTTGCTTAATCGAGTGAAAGCATCTTTAATTTTTATATTATACTTTACATCAAACTTCGAGGAAATATATTCCAGCTTGATGTCAAAGTTGTCTAAATAATCGATTATCTTCTTTCTCTTGTACTCTAAACTACTTTTTACTAAACCTTCATATTGACTCCTCCCGAAGGAGGATATAGGTTTTTTATCATAATCTTGAGGTAGCCAGTCTTTAGCGTAAGAAGATCTTCTATTAATATTGTCTCTTTGTAATCTGAAGTTTTTTTTGTCTTCAATCGTATCCATTCTGAAAATATCTAAAGCAAATTTCCCCCCAGAAGGGAGTCCGTAGCACATTTCTGCTCCAGCACCAAAAAACAAAGATATATCTTTCATCTGCTAACTCCTTTGGCGGTTGAATTTTTTAGGTAAGAAAATTTACAGAGCCCATTTTTACTTGAGTTTCTCAGCCCTGAATGATGATTTTTTGTTAGCTCAATCAGTCAACAAAATTTTAATACGTCGATACACGTGGCTCTCACTAGGTTCAAGTAACCATGCGAAGTAGCCGTATTGGGAATTTTTTACTTTTCCCATCAGACCGTCCAGCTATTCGAAACGACTTCAGCTTGCTTAAGTATCAATTCAACTGTGTAAGGCGTTTTATCCGGTGGATACTTATATTTGCGTAGCGTTTGGCGTACAAGAACACGCACTCTTGCACGCACGCTTTCACGTACCTGCCAGTCGACGGTGGTGGATTTACGCAGTTGCCGCGTCACCTCAATAGCCAGCTTTCTGAGCGTCTCGTCGCCCAGTTCACGCACCGCGCTTTCGTTTTCAGCAAGAGCATCATAAAAAGCGATTTCGTCCGGGTTCAGCCCCAGCGCATCATCGCGCGCCATCGCTTCCTGGAACGCTTTCGCCATCTGGATCAACTCTTCAATCACCTGTGCGGTTTCAATCGCCCGGTTATTGTATTTGAGCAACACCACTTTCAGACGGTCGGAGTATTTCTTCTGCTGCACAACGTTATTACCAGAACGGGCATGAATACCGTCATTCAGCAGTTTTTCCAGTAATTCTACAGCCAGATTACGTTGGGGCATTTCCCGCACTTCTTCCAGGAATTCATCCGACAGCAGCCCGATATTGGGTTTATCTAACCCCGCCAGGGCAAACACATCCTCAACGCCGGTTGCGACAACGGCGTTATCGAGAATCTTGCTCAGCAGAGAGTTCTTTTCTGACTGGCTAAACTTCTCTTTGGGATCCAGCTTGATAAGTCCTACTCTGACGGCAGAAAGGAACGCGAACTCCTCCTGTAAGGGTTCAGCTTCATCAAGGGTGTTACAGAGCGACCAGGCTTTACTCATTGCCAGTGAAACGTCGAGGTAGCGTTTTTTACCGTCATCCAGACCCAAAATGTAGTTCACGGCATCGCGTAAAAACGATAACGGATCGCGAGAAAAGCCTCCGTAGCTAAAGCCAGGTTTCCCTGCTGACGGCGCAAACATCCCGTGAATGACGTCGATTTTTTCCAGCAGAATGGCAAAGGCTTCTCGGGCATCCACCGTAGTCTGCCCTTTCCCTTTCGAGTCAGTATACGTTTTCAGCGCCTGCTTCAGCTCGTTGGCAATGCCGATGTAATCCACCACCAGCCCGCCGGGTTTATCGCGGAACACGCGGTTAACGCGCGCAATAGCCTGCATCAGGTTATGGCCGCGCATCGGTTTGTCGATATACATGGTGTGGCAGCATGGCGCATCAAACCCGGTCAGCCACATATCACGGACAATCACCAGCTTCAGCGGATCGTTCAAATCTTTAAAGCGGGCTTCAAGACGTTTTTTGGTCTGCTTGTTGTAGATATGCGGCTGAAGATGGTCTTTATCTGATGCCGATCCGGTCATAATGACTTTGATAGCGCCTTGCTCGACATCCGCGCTGTGCCAGTCCGGGCGGATCTCTGTGATGGCATTGTAGAGCTTCACGCAGATGTCGCGGCTCATGGCGACAATCATCGCTTTGCCATTCATGGCCGCATTGCGCGTTTCAAAATGTTGAACCAGATCGGCGGCAACCTGTTTGATACGCGGCTCTGAACCTACCAGCTTTTCCAGACGGCTCCAGTCACCTTTGGTTTTCTCCTGCTGCCCCGTCTCTTCATCTTCCACCAGCTCATCTACCTGGTCGGAGAGCGTTTCAAGCTCCTCATGGTTCAGGTCGAGTTTTGCCAGCCGGGATTCGTAGTAAATCGGCACCGTGGCGCCGTCATCGACTGCATCCTGAATATCATAAATAGAGACGTAATCACCGAACACCGCACGAGTATCTTTATCTTCAGACGCGATCGGCGTACCAGTAAAGCCCATAAACGACGCATTCGGCAGCGCATCGCGCATGTGTTTGGCGTAACCGTATTTATAGACGCCAGTTTCACGATCAAGCGTGGCGCTCAGGCCATACTGGCTGCGGTGTGCTTCGTCGGAAACAACCACGATATTGCTGCGCAGGTTGAGAGCTGGATGACTTTGTTCGCTATCCATCGGCGCAAACTTCTGCACTGTGGTAAAGATAATGCCGCCGGATTCGCGGGCATTTAGCAGCTCGCGCAGTTCATCGCGATCGTTGGCCTGTAATGGCGTTTGCTTCAACAGATCTTGTGCCTGACAGAAAGTGGCATAAAGCTGCCCGTCCAGATCGTTACGGTCAGTCACCACCACGATGGTCGGGTTGTTCATCTCTGCCTGTTGCAATAGCTTTCCAGCGTAGCAACACATCGAGATACTTTTACCGGAGCCCTGGGTATGCCACACCACGCCCGCTTTCTTACTACCGGGGGTAATGTTGCTGCGCAGCGGCAGATGTTTGCCCGTAGAGGCCACAATCGTGGCTGCGACCGCTTCACGTACCGCGTGGAACTGGTGATAGGCGGCAATCTTCTTGATCAGCTGTTTGCCGTCGTTCTCAAACAGCACAAAATAACGAATGTAATCGAGCAAAAGCGCACGGTTAAAGAAGCCCTGCACCACCGTTTTAAGCTGCCAGTCAAACTGCGGCTTGTCGTCTTCGTTAGCCACCGTTTTCCACGGCAGGAAACGTTCTTCATCGGCGGTCAGTGAACCGATACGCGCGTTTTGCCCATCACTTACCACCAGCGCTTCGTTGCAGATAAACAGGTCGCTGAGTTCATTTTTATAGGTCTTCAGCTGATTAAACGCAGCCCAGATATCGGCATTGGCATCAATCGGGCTTTTAAGCTCAATCACTGCCACCGGCAGGCCATTGATATAGCCTATGATATCGGGGCGACGAACCTGTTTTATGCCCTGAATAGCCACCTGATTCACGACCATAAAGCGGTTATTGCTGGGATGGTTAAAATCCATCAGAAGCGCTTTATCGTGAATCGTCTTGTCTTCACGTTTGTACTCAACCGGTACACCGTCGAGCAGAAAATGGTGGAAGGCTTTGTTACTGACGACCAGATCCGGGCTTTGGGCATGGGCGATAAGGAGTATCACCTCTTCCAGCACGGAAACAGGGAGATGGGGATTGATGGTTTGCAGCTGCGCCAGCATCACCGGGCGTAGAAACACATCATGGTATGAGATACGCAGCGGGTTATCGCCATCCGGCGCAATATCTGGCCCATGCAGCACTTCCCAGTCCTGTTCAGCAAACCATTGCAGGCATTGCTGTTCTAAATCGTCTTCGCTCAGCATTACTCTTCCTCTCCCTCGGTGATCATACCGGTCTGTTTCAGCTCAATCGCCAGCTCCAGTAAGCTCGGGCGAATCGCCTTTTCCAGACGGTTCATGCTATCCATCATCCAATCGATAATGGCGGGCCAAACCTCGTTATTGCCGCCATCAAAGGTTTTTGAACAAACTATCTGGCAGCTCTTCCTCTCTGGCAGTAATCGCCAGTCGAGTGGTTCGCCAAACAGCGATTCAATATGGGTTTTTCGTTCCTGCAGGCGTTCAAACAGCCAGGTGTTTTCCAGCGCATCTGCGCGTGAAATATTGAGCTGCACTCGGGCATCTTTTTGGGAAAAGATCAGTTCAAACGGCACGCCGCTGACACCTGACCCGGCAGCCAGCCAGTGATCGGTTGAAGGAGCGCGGTTGTTAAACAGTGAGCAGAGGCTGGTGCGGAATTTTTCCAGTGCCATCGTCCAGAATTCGCGGCGCAGATAATGGCGCTGTTGCAGTTCGCTACTGCTGGAAGTGGACTGTTCCTCCGCCTCTTTTTGCGCCATGCCGATCATGTAAGACTCCGCTTCCGGGGTCGGGATCACCTGGCGAATATCAACGAAAACGTCATCAACAAAACGGTAAGGTGTGACTTTAAAACACTGCGCCCGGATACCAAACTGCATCAGCCACAGCGCAGTATTGGTGACTTCTTTGCGGAAATTGGCCGCCACCATAATGACCCGCTGGGTGCCTTTACGGTTGAGCACCCCTTCTTTCAGGCTTTCCCAGCCCATAAATTCAGCGATAACGTCTGCCGCCTGGCGGTTCTCTTGGGGATCGTGCTGATCCAAATAGAGTTGGAAGATCTCAACCACGCTATCCTGACGCAGGTTGGCGCAGTATCCGGCATATTTCAGCGCCTGCCAGACGACATCGCGCCCTGAATCATCGAGCTTGTTTTCGATGATTACCAGATTGCCCTTTTTATCGAGCGCCAACAGATCGAGACGCTCTTTGGTGTCGTCAAAACCGGCAAACTCTTTCTGAATGATCAGCAGTTCGTCGTCATTATCGCGGGTCAGCGCCTGTGGATTTTTGGCCAGCCACTCCTGCAGATGATCGCGTTCGCGGAAACCGAGACTGCTAAAAGACACTTCTTGCAGGGAATGCAGGCTGTTGGTCGGCGTATCGACTTTATACATTTTCCGCCTCGCTTACCGCCTGCTCGGCTTCCGGCAGGGTGATTTCACCGGAGAGGAGTTTTGGGAGGAGGGTGTCGCGGATTTTCAAGAGCATTTCATTTTGACTCAAGCCATTAGCTCTGTATGAGAAAAACATGTCAGTTCTTGAACTAAAGATATTAAGTACAGCCTCTCGTATCTCTAGAGCAACAGGTAATACACATTGTGTTGAAAGGACAACATCTGCATTTACTGCAGGATAAGCCCCACCATCGGCTAAATGGGCCAAGCGCTCAATACTTTCATTTGAGGTTACGCAAAGATAAATATATTCGCTAAAAACTCGAGCCTTAGGTGTTAGTACAGCAAACCCAGTGCTTCCGGTTAATCCTGTTTTATTTATGTAGGAATAGGATCCATTTCCCGGTCGGACCGTGCCAACGATTGTATCGTGCGGCTTTAATATTCTTCGTGCTCTACTTGGTGCATCTGAAAATTGATACGTTTCTACAGAGTTAATAACACCCCATTTGGTATTTGCCAAATCAACGTAACTAACAGATTCAGGAGCATTTTTCTTCGACCATGATTCTGCATTCAATGATGCCACTTCTGATAAATCACTAACGTGCCATCCCTCAGGAATATTCCCTATTTCACTATCCTGCATAGCAGACGGAAAAAGCTCTGCCGTGGCTTTTAACTCAGCATATTGCTCAGGATGTCCACGCTCAAAAACCGCCAGCACATCAGCATTTTTCCCGGAAATCGCCGTCATAGCGGCAAGCGTCGCCGCTTCCTGCGAACCGCCCGCTTCCCGCACTGCCATTTTGGCTTTTACCGGTTCAAAATCGACAAACCAGCTTTTGAACAAGGCTTGCGCCATTTGTTCGAGGGTTTGATTTATTTTTTCATTTATCTGAGATTTCAATGCCAGAGAAGTCATGGTTTTTGCAATCCATGACTCATGTCCCCCCAGACGAGGGATTTTCAAATCCTTGAGTACAGGAATTCGCACATTACTTACTGTCGTACCTGTTCCCTCATTCCAGGAAATTTGATGTTGCACATAAGGAGACTGCAAGGCCCAAAATAAATAATAAGGATCAATTTCATTATTGGCCCTTAATAACACCTGACGTTGGCCGAGGCAACAATCTATTCCTTCAGGAATTAAGCAAACCTCTCCCATTGGAGCCTCACGAGTAAATACAATATCATTCACTCTTGGTTTTGCTCTCTTAATCCTACTCTTGTACCCATCTTCATCTGTGAAGCTCGGCGCGGAAAGATCCAATACACCATTACGAATATTTTGATTTCGGAGAACAATAAAACCCTTATCCGTCCATTTTGGTGTGGAGTGAGGACAATCAATAACTAACTCACAAAGATCCTCAAGGCGCTGCTCTTTAAAACGCATATCCCAGTCCCCCCAGATTCGCCTTAATCTGCGCTTCCAGCTTCGCACTCTCTTCCAGCTGATCTTTGAGCTGCGCCGTCAGTCGTGCCATCTTCTCGGCAAAGGGTTCGTCATCTTCATCTTGCTCGGCGGCACCAACGTAGCGCCCTGGAGTCAGCACAAAGTCGTTTTTCTGGATGTCTTCCAGTGTTGCCGAGAAGCAGAATCCGGCTTCGTCTTCGTAGTCTTTATCCGCTTGCCATTTGTGGAAGGTGTCGGCAATTTTGGCAATGTCTTCACGGGTGAAATCACGCAGCACGCGGTCTTTCATAAAGCCAATCTGACGAGCATCAATAAACAGCACTTCGCCTTTACGGTGTGCTTTGCCGTTACCGCCGGATTTGTCTTTTGTCAGGAACCAGATACAGGCCGGGATTTGGGTGTTGGTAAACAACTGGCCTGGCAGCGCGACCATGCACTCGACCAGATCGGCTTCGATCAGGTTGCGGCGGATCTCGCCTTCGTTGTTGGTGTTAGAGCTCATCGAGCCATTCGCCAGCAGCAGCGCCATCGAGCCTTTTGGCGCAAGGTGGTGGATCATATGCTGCATCCACGCAAAGTTGGCGTTGCCCTGCGGCGGTGTGCCGTATTTCCAGCGCACATCGTTTTCCAGCTTCGCGTTCCACCACTCCTTCATGTTGAACGGCGGGTTTGCCATCACGAAGTCGGCACGCAGATCCGGGTGCTGGTCGTCCAGCAGGGTATCGGCGTTTTTGCTGCCGAAGTTAAAGTCAATACCTCGGATCGCCATATTCATCGCCGCCAGTTTCCAGGTGGTCGGGTTCGACTCCTGGCCGTAAACGGAGATATTGCGCTTCTGCTCGGCGGCGTTGTACTGCTTCTCGCCCGCGTGCTCTTCGATAAAACGGTCGCTGGAAACAAAGAACCCGCCGGAGCCCATCGCCGGGTCATACACGCGCCCGTTATACGGTTGCAACATTTCAACAATTAGGGTGACGATGCTTTTGGGCGTGTAATACTGGCCGCCCTGTTTACCTTCCGCCAGCGCGAACTGACCGAGGAAATATTCGTATACGTGGCCGAGAATATCTTTGCTCTTTAAGCTCAGTTTCTCACCGTTATATTCCGGGTTGCTGAAGTTGGCATCAGAGAAGGTGTTAATCAGCCCGGTCAGTACCTCGTTGCCCAACTGGTACTGGCTAATGCGGTTCAGGATGCCTTTCAGTTTCGGGTTGGTTTTTTCGATTTCATCCAGCGCGTTGTCTACCAGCCAGGAGACAGAGCGCAGTTTCACATCCTGCCCGGTCGTTTCATCCACCCACAGCACCGTACCGGTCGGCAACATGGCTTTCGTTTTCAGCGTATCCCAGCGTGCGGCTTTCGGCACCCAGAAGATGTTCTTCTCGGTGTAGTAATCCTCGATTTCCAGTTCATCAACAATCGCCTGCGCGTAGTCTTCGTCGGAGTCGTAATCATCGCGCGACATGGCGTAGATGTTGTCCGGGTTGCCGACGTCGCGGAACAATGTGATCAGTTCTTGCTGGCGAGCCTCAAAAGCATCGGAGACATACTTCAGAAAGATAAGCCCTAACACTACATGCTTGTAGTTGGCGGCATCCATGTTGGCGCGCAGCTTGTCAGCCGCCTTCCAGAATTTGTTATCCAGCTCGTTTAGGAATAGCTGTTCAGCGTTATTCATGTAAATCCTCGGGAAAACACAGGGGCAGGCTAAAAGTGCCGCCACGAATTCGTTTTAGTGGTGTATGTCGCAAGATCATACCCGCAGGCACCTCAAGCGCAAGTGATACGGCCACTGAAATTGCGCTTGTTCTTTACAAGTACCAATCATCCAAAAAGCCATTTCAAAATCTTTGTAACTATATTTTTTTGAGAGGTTTGCTGCTTTGAGGTACTAGCAGGGCTCGGAATATTTTGAACTGGCTGCGAAGCTGATGTTCCCGTCGGTGCCACATAATGCGTTGATGATTTATTAGGTACTACATGCTGAGTTTGCGCTCTTGCTGCCGCTACAGTTTGCGTAGAAGCCCGTAACTTGTTAAGGATTGCCTGATTTGCAGTTGTGGCGTTAGTGTTCATGGGCATAGGAGTTGAAGTGGTGCTCTTACTCTTAATGCGCTCCAAGGCTTCCTGATTACTGCTAGTAGAAGTTAATGTTTGTCGACTTTCGTTTGGCCCAGCAAGACGCCAGCGGGCATCTGGTTCTGAAAGAACGGTCATTTGACCGATAGTCGTTACTGTAATTGAGATATGTGAATATTTGTATTTCCCGCTAACGTAAGGCGGTTCCATAAGGCCGATTACACTAATCCATTTCCCTATCCATGAGGCATCGGGTTTTGAAGGTAAAGCGCTAATGCCTTCACTCCATATTGATATTTTAAAGATATTACCGCGCCAATCTCCGAAATTAACAAAGATATATGGTTTGCCATTTCGGGTCTTATTGAGTTTGACGTCAATAATCTTTCCGATAACTTCAACTTTATCACCAACTCGCTGAAGGCAAGCACTGTAATCCAAGGCTGACAGGACGGTGTAGGCACCGATATAACCGGGTTTCAGCCTGCTGACTGGAATATCCCCATTCATACTGATCGAAGCTAGCGATATGGGAATGTTTTTACTTGCAATGAAGTCACCGAGGGAAGGCGTTTTTTCCATCGCTGAAGCGCAGACTGCGGCAAAATTCTTTACATGGGTGGAAAGCTGTTGAATTCCCGATAGCATCCCTAAGATGGAAGATGAACCGGGGTCTACAAAGTCATTAGCTCGAAAAATGATTGCATCCAGTTCCGAATTTGATTTATCCCAAATGGACGGATCGATTTGCAAGGCTTTAAGAGCCAGCCAGAGTGAAATTAGTGAGAAACGATCCAGAGTGTGATTGAACGGATTCGTTGCTTTACGACGGGGATGCTGAAAATTGACATGCCCCAACTCCGAGCTTCCTAATGTCTTAATCTCATCAACGAACATGCCGTCATAGTCGATTAACTGGACGGTTGCACCTCCGTCGGAGACCATCAGGTTTCCAGTCTGGAAATCACCATGTGCAATTTTTTCTTTTTCAAGGTAGGCGGCAAGTGATTCAATCGATGCAGATAGTTTCGCTATTGCTTGTGCAGAACGCCTGTTGACCTCAAGGAATTCTCCTAGCGTCTCTCCCTTGGCCCATGCCATTTTGACGATAGGGTATGATATTCCTTCGACTTTGACCCCTTGGGGCTGAAACTGGAAATCGAGAAAGTAGGGAGAGCGAAGGCTTGAAATCTTCCTGGATATAGCCTCATAACGGCGTTCTAAGGCTTTTGACTCTCTATGAAAGCAACGAACGGCGTATTTCTTAGCGCCTGATTTGATTGTATAGGTCAGTGCAAAGCCACCGCTGATGGCTAGGGGGAGACCCAACCCTGTCGTGGCAACGGTACCAGATTTCAATTCAGGATCGATTAGCAGCTTACTATGTAGCTGAAACGCTTGGTTGTATTGTTCAAGAGATGGGTAAGGCATCTTTACTTTCCGCGTTAAAACGATAGTACAAGCAGCGTTGAGTCGTCGATATGCATACGTTTTGCTGCACGCTCTCTCAGAACTAACTCTGCAAGCTCTTCTTCAGTTTGCAGCGAAAGTAATTCGATAAAACCAGAATCCTCTGCCAGCGCTTGTTTCAGTGCCCATTCGCCGAGCGCATCTGTCATACAGAGGAGTTTGGGTTGGGTGAGTTTTTCAAGGTAAAAAGTTTTCCCATGCCGTGTCCAGAAAGTGCTTCCACCGACGAAATTGTTATGAGCGTACAGCGTAGCAAGCAGTGTTGGCCGCTCATTAAATTTTTCTGGATTATCGAAAGGCCATGCGCAAATGAGTTTCCCGCAATCAACCAGCATGGTGATGCTATCTCCAATAGCAAGAATCTCTACCGCCTGATGCTCTTCAAATTCCTCTACACCTATTAGTGTCGCAAAACTGCCTCTTTCGAATGCCGCTTGCTGGGACCAGGACATAGAAGGGAAGTCATGCGTGGCAGAATATTCCGCTAAAGCAGATGCTACCCATTCAGGATTTACTTTCGGATCTGCAGTAAATTTACGAGCAAGAAGATCGGCCCATAACTTTGAGTTGAAGGACTCACTCGCGCCATCACATAGCGCCAGCCTTCTCCCATCTTCGGAGAAGGCAAATTTATCTTCATTCGCCTTAGGGTATTCAGGATCTTTCGGAACTGTCCCTAAGAACTCCAGTTTCATTGCTGAATCAACGCAACTGAGAAGCGCGGGTTCCGATGTCGAAGAAATCGACGAGTTCGGCAGCCTCAGCGTTGAACATGAATCCACGAGATTCTATACCGACCGTATGACCTTTTTCCTGCGCGAAACGCACCAGATGTTCCGGAAGAGGGCTGGACATACGGAAAAGCAGTTTAGCGTAGGCATCCGGTAAGCCAGTGTCTGAGGAGGGGAATCTGATTGGATCATTTCCGAGAGAACTGACATGGATATTAAGAATCAGAACTTCACCGTCATTGGTGCGAATTTGTCGTAGATGATTGGCAATCTCTTCCGGGTCACCGTCGTTTGATTCGCCGTCAGTCACATGCAGGATAGTCGGAGGATAGCAATCCGGATGGGCATCACACCAAGTCACCAACTCTTCGGCGGCTCTGGTCAGGGCTTCACGCATAGGCGTGCCGCCACTAGCAATAGGATCGAACCATACTGGAAACTTAATTGCTGTCTCGATGATTCCGCCAGCTCCATCATCCATCTTCCGTTTGCGATCTTCTACTCTGGCTGGATTCTGTTCGAGAGCAGAAATTGGATTGAGGACTTGTCCTCCCAGTGAACCAGAGAAACCATTAGAAACCCCTTGACCGCCATAACCCAAAACACCAATTTCGAAATAATCACGTACGCCTTCAGACTTAGTGCAGCGAGTGATTAGGTTCATTAAAGTTCGATTAAGAGCATCGGCGACAAACTCAGCCTTGCTTCGGCCGGAAGACATTTTGTCGGACATTGAACCTGACTGATCGACGACGAAAAGAAATGCTGCTGGATTAGTACGGCTGATTTGAGCTTCGTATGCCATATGTCATTTTCCTTTTTGAGATTGTTCCTATCCTATCAAGTTGTTAGACAATTGCGAATGATGCCTAAAGAACAGTCAAAACTTTTTGACATGCTTTGACGAATATCACATTTCACAACTTTTATATTTATATATTACTGATTTTAATGAATTAAATTATAATTATCATTAATGTATTTAGCCGCTTCATTCATCACGACAACTAATGACATATATCCAGTTTTTGCATAGCGGACAGCATTTTTCGCCATGCCAGCAAAGCTGACACCAGACACAGTGCCAGTTCTGTACCACTGTGGCCTGACGCAACCGAAGCTTTGTGAAGGAGGGGAAATCTTGCCCTGGATCTTTTGGCATATCAGAGGTTTCGACTATTCGGTTGTATCTACAAGCCTTTAAATGCTTGAGGTGTTGAATCTCCCTTGGTTGGTGAACAAAACTCTTCACACTCGTCAGTGGCTCGACATGAACGCCAATTTTCAGTTTACAACTGACACAGAACAGCGAGTCATAATCCTTCTGCTCGACAGTCTCCGGTGTTACCCATTCCCCTCGTCTGGTGACGGCATCAGGGGCAAAAACAAAATGGTACATAATCAGCTCCGGAACATAAAAAAAGCCAGCGTGGTGCGCTGGCTTTGTAGGGTTAAATAGAGTGTGCAGAAAAGATTAGTATTACGACCTGCGCTGTTTCTTTCTTGCCTTCAGCACTTTGATTTCACCTCGACCAAAGGTACGGGCATTGCCGGGGAGAACCAGACGTGCACAGGCATCAATTTTGGTCAGATAGCTAACCGCCTTAAGCATCCCTTTTTCTATTGATGTATCCCCACGTTCCAGCTTGCCTATACCGCACTCGGTATAACGGTCTTTGTGCGCATTACAGTTGTAATAATGCCCTTTGCCTTCAGTGATGGTGTCTTTCCAGTACTCACCGAATGCCCGGGCGAGGCTGACGTCCTGCTGTGCCTTGTGACCATTGAGCACAAAGAGCATGTGATAATGAAACTGGCGGGAAGGGGCATACTCCAGTTTCCATACCGTCCCCAGCACATGGCGAAACAGCGGGTTCTTTTTCATGTTACGAAGCAGCTTCTGACGGCATGCACGGGCCATATCAGCGGTGATCGCTGATTTATGTTCATCACTCCAGGATAAGTCCACTCTTAATATCAGAAGGCGCGAATAGCGGGACTGCAGATGACGGAGATAATTCCATGCACCTTTCAGGTTTTTCACCGAAGTCCGTTTATATTTTTTGCCTGCTTTTTTGAAATCAGGCTGGTGAACGGCTGAACGATAATCCTGTGCAAGCTTGTTCAACAACTCAACTGTTGTAATCTGGTCTGATGATAATATTTTCCCGTTACGAACACGGAGACCTATATCGGTTTGATTCAGTAGCCGACGAAACAGTGCGATACGGGGATTGACTTCACGGTTATTCAGGTAAGCCTTCTCCAGTATTTCCAGATAGCGTAGCGCATCCAGCAGCCATATAGCACCTTCATTCTGCTTATAGTCAGTGCGATTAAACATGACAGTAAAAGGTAACGAAGAACCTTTGCTCAGGTTTCTAAGACAGGTATCCAGAGATTCTATTTGGTCTCTTGATTCATGGTCGGTAGTAATAATCAGCTGAATCTGGTCATTATCAATATGGATGTCAGCATGTGATGATAAAACGTTATCAGGTAAATTCATTGTGAATACTCGTAAAGGTGCCTACCAGTAATCAATCGCTGGAAGGCAATAATTGGATGGTGGAAATTAATTACAGATATCTTTGTGCTTATACGAAACTGTTTTATGGCAGGTATGATAGGTGGAGGCTTATTTGATAGTTAATAATCAGATGGAGTAACAGTGTAGTATCAGTCCTGCATGGTTTCTTAACTAGATTGTATCTGTTAAACTTTAACATATTAACAGTGAACTAATGATTATCAAATAGCCTCTCACTCAGATTGAATAATACGTGATCAATGGTGGGTTAATTAGATTTGATTATAGAAAGATATCTGTATTCAGTAATTGATAATCAAATGCAATAATATAAATAGCGGCAATAAAATTCTATCTAAACCCTGGTGATGCTGCCAACTTACTG
>NZ_SZWV01000024.1:0-1213 GCF_005280945.1 Citrobacter sp. wls718 | reverse complement strand
TGGACTGACCCCACGCCCGTAGACAAATTCTGTCCTCACGACGAGGCCTGTTCGAAGGCCTCCGGACTGACGCCGCCGAGGTGACTGTGGCGCCGGGCCCGGTTGTAGAACACTTCAATGTAATCGAAGATATCCGCCCGGGCTAGATCCCGGGTTTTGTATATTCTCTTCCTGATGCGCTCTTTTTTCAGTGAACTGAAGAACGATTCGGCCACCGCATTATCCCAGCAGTTGCCACGCCGGCTCATGCTCGGGACCAGGTTATTAGCCCGGCAGAAGCGCTGCCAGTCGTCACTGCCGTACTGGCTTCCCTGGTCTGAGTGCACGATGACCTTGCCGTCGGGTTTACGTCGCCAGACCGCCATCATCAGTGCATCCAGCGCCAGTTCGCGTGAGAGAGTGGGCTTCATCGACCAGCCCACCACGTTACGGGCGAAGAGATCGATAACCACCGCCAGATACAGCCAGCCCTGCCAGGTGCGGATATAAGTAATGTCGGTGACCCAGACCTGATTGGCCCGGACAACAGTAAACTGCCGCTGCACGCGATTAGGGGCAACCACTGAAGGTCTGCCAGCGATACGACGCGGCGCTTTATAGCCGCGCACGGCTTTAATCCGGTTCAGTTGCATAATACGGCCCACCCGGTTTTTACCGCAGGTTTCCCCGATTTCGTTCAGGTCGCCATGAACCCGCCGGTAACCGTATACGCCTCCGCTCAGTGAATAGGAGTCACGGATAAGCGTCAGCAGACGCTGATTATCTTTATCACGTGCCGAGACCGGGTTATGCAGCCACGCGTAGAACCCGGCCCGGGCGACATCCAGTACCCGACACATTGTCATCACACCCCATACAGTGCGGTGCTCATTGATAAAGCGGTACTTCAGTCGGGCTCCCTTGCAAAGTACCGCGCGGCCTTTTTCAGGATATCCCGTTCTTCTTCGGTACGTTTTAGCTGCGCCCGTAGTTTCAGGATCTCGCTTTTGGCTTCCAGTAAATCCCGGGCATGCTGCTCGCTGTTATCCGGTTTGATAGCCCGTAGCCACTTGTAGAGGCTGTGGGCAGAAACGCCCAGACGGTCAGATACTTCGGCAACGGAATAACCGCGTTCCGTTATCTGTCGGACGGCTTCTTCCTTAAATTCAGGTGTAAATCGTGGTGTGCCCATATGCTCCCCCTATGCTCAAACTATAGGGCAGGATCGTCTACC
>NZ_SZWV01000023.1:0-10578 GCF_005280945.1 Citrobacter sp. wls718 | reverse complement strand
GTCGATGGAGGCGCATTATAGGGATCCCATTTTTTAGCACAAGTGTTTTTTAGATCTTTTTTGCTGAGTGGCTGTTTTTTACCCCTTTCGCTACATTCCTGCACAATATGCCTGATTTTTGATAACTAAATCGCTTGCACAGTCTCGATAATCAAACCAAAGTCTTCATTACTGCTCTATTCTATTGAGGTAAACATGTCTGATGTACTGCGTCCTTATAAGGATCTTTTCCCGCAGATCGGGAAACGCGTGATGATCGACACCAGCAGCGTCATCATTGGTGATGTTCGTCTGGCTGATAATGTTGGGATCTGGCCTCTGGTCGCGATCCGTGGTGACGTGAACTACGTACAAATCGGCGCCCGCACAAACATTCAGGACGGTAGCGTGTTACATGTCACGCATAAATCAGCATCTAACCCGCAAGGCAATCCACTGATCGTGGGTGAGGATGTCACCGTGGGCCATAAAGTCATGCTGCACGGCTGCGTCATTGGCAACCGCGTTTTGGTCGGTATGGGATCGATCCTGCTGGACGGTGTCGTAGTAGAAGATGACGTAATGATTGGCGCGGGAAGTTTGGTTCCGCAAAACAAACGCCTGGAGAGCGGGTATCTGTACCTGGGCAGCCCGGTTAAACAGATCCGCCCACTCAGCGATGAAGAAAAAGCGGGCCTGCAGTATTCAGCTAACAACTATGTGAAATGGAAAGACGAGTATTTGAGTCAGGATAACCAAACCCAACCGTGAGCATCTTCTTGCTGAGCCTGGATCAATGCTTCGGCTTCATCTTCCAGATCCCAGCGATGCTCCCGAAAAATTTCCATCCACTGTTCAGGCGAGTTGCCGCCAAAGCGACGCGCCAACACCTCTCCGTTGATGGCGCATGTTAGCTGCATACCCTGAACCATCGCCGGGAAAACGACAGCATCTATATCTGACTTCCATTCTTCTCTATCGGGAAACTGGATAGCCTGGTTCACTCGGACAGTTCCTGTTGCAGCTGTTTAATGACGGGTTCCGTCTTCGGCAATACGCCATGCCAGAGTAAAACGGCATGCGCTGCCTGCCCTACCAACATTCCCAACCCATCAGCACAATGTTTTGCTCCCTGTAATGCGCACCAGGACAAGAACGGCGTATTCCCTTTCTGATAAAACATGTCGTAGCAATAAACAGAAGCGTTGATCAGTGATGCAGGGATAGCCGGAACATCCCCACTAATCCCACTGGAGGTCGCATTAATAATGAGATCGAAGGCGTTATTCTCAAGCTCATCAAATCCCACGGCCTGAACGCTACCGGTATGGGAAAAGATCTGAGCCAGTTCTTCTGCACGCGAAGCGGTACGGTTTACGATGGCCACCGCACAATCCATAGAAAGAAGAGGGAGCAATACCCCGCGGGATGCCCCACCAGCCCCAATAAGTAAAATACGCGATCCGGGACGAATAAAAGCTAAACGTTCAAGATCGCTTAATAAACCAATACCATCGGTGTTATCCCCAAGTAAGCGTCCATCTTCCAAACGCTTAAGCGTGTTAACCGCCCCGGCAAGCGATGCCCGTTCTGTTAATTCATCAGCCCGCGCAAATGCCTCTTCTTTAAAAGGAACCGTAATATTCGCCCCTTTACCGCCCTCTGCAAAGAAGGTGTTCAGCGTATTCACAAAATTATTGATTGGCGCCAGCACCCGTCCATAGGTGTGATCGATATTCAGCTGCTCTGCAAATTGCTGATGAATAAAAGGCGATTTGCTGTGCGCGATTGGATTGCCAAAAACAGCATAGGCTTCTTTCATATTACCCCTGTCGAAATTGTTCACCCGTCAAGGCATCACGGATTTCCGAAGGATTTAAACGCCCCCCGGTATCACCTTCGACAACGGGGAAATCTATACCAAACTGCACGCGTACTTCCTCTACCGTCCTGCAAGGGGGTAGACCACTCAAATTAGCACTGGTAGAAACTAACGGTTTGCCATAAGCCTGGCACAACGCAACCACCAGCGGATGATCCGTGACGCGCACGGCCAGCGAATCAAAACGGCCGGTTAACCAACGTGGTGTCGTTATCGCTGCCGGAAACACAAAGGTAACGGGACCTGGCCAGCACGCGAAAATAGCATCACGTTGGGCATCAGTGAGCATGCTGTCATCAATATACGGCTTGAGTTGGTCAAAATTTGCCGCAATTAAAATCAAGCCTTTATCAATTGGTCGTTGTTTTAGTTCCAACAGACGAGTAACAGCCGTTTCGCTATCTGGGTCACAGCCGACGCCGAAAACAGCTTCTGTTGGATAAGCGATGACTTTATCTTGTTTCAGAACCGCTATCGCAGCAGCGATGGGATCTGTGGGCAGGTTATTATTCACTTTTTTATTCCGCCGAGACCGGCTTTCCACATTGTTTACTGGCACAAAAGTGTTTCACACCCTGTGCGGTTTTCTTTTCGATGAGAAGCGGATAGTGACACTCAGGACACTCTCCAGCCAGAGGTTTGAAGTTGATGACAAACTGACACTCAGGATAGCGATCGCAGGAGTAAAAAGTTTTGCCATAACGGGAACGCCGCTGGACCAACTGGCCTGTCCGGCATTGGGGGCAAACAATCGCCGTTTCATCTGGTTTGTCGATAAGTTCAGTATGGTCACATGCCGGGTAATCGCTACACCCAATAAACATACCGAATCGTCCCTGCCTCAGCACCAGCTCAGCACCGCACTCAGGACAAAACTTACCCTCCAGAACTTTGACAATATGTCCGTCCGCAGAGGATTTTAGCGGACGGACATAGTCGCATTCCGGATACTGTGAACAACCGAGAAACGGGCCATGTTTCCCAGAGCGAATAACCAGTTCAGCCCCGCATTGTGGGCAGGGCTCGTTTTTACGCACCGCAAACAGTGCTGATTTAGCCATAACAACTCATGCTGAATGAAGATTGATTAATGCAGCATACCTTCATTCACTTCAAAGAGTAATTCTTCCATTTGCTGATACGCATTTTCACAACCGGGAATGTTGAATAAAACCATCAGGATCACCCACTTCAGGTCTTCCAGATCGAATTCTGCTGTATCCAGCGCGAGTACACGCTCAATCACCATTTCTCGCGTTTCGAGGTTTAGCACCTGGATCTGCTCCAGGAATAATAAGAACCCCCGACAACTCGCATCCAGGCGATCGCACTCTTCCGCCGTATAAATACGAATAGACAGAGGGTCAGATGCAAGCTGCATAGGTTCGGCAAGGCCATCCTGATAATCAGCCAGTTTTTCCAGCCACAGTAACGCGTTGTAGATGTCTTCACGATCAAAACCAGCGTCGGTAAGATCCCGTTCCAGTTTGTCCTGATCCACACGCAGCTCCGCTTCGTTATGGATATATGTCTCAAACAAATACATTAGTACGTCGAACATGGCATGCCCTCCTCAATCGGACATAGCCGCCGGGTACAGCTGCGATCCATCCTGCTAACTCCAGTTCGAGTAGCTGAGCCACTACCTCTGGCACAGGTTGGCCGGCACGTTCAGCGACGACGTCAACAGGTGTTACCTCATCTCCTACGTTAGCCAGGAGCTCAGGAAATGGCAATGCCACCTCTTCGTGATCTGGTGAATAAATTGAATTTTCAGGTTCATCTGGCACCCAATGTAAACCGTATTGCAAATTCTCCAGAATATCTTCTGGAGCCGTAACCAACGTCGCTCCTTGCTTAATGAGCCAATGTGGCCCCTCACAACCTGGGTTCCCTATTGGCCCTGGTAACGCAAAAACGTCCCGTCCTTGCTCCAGGGCACAACGCGCAGTCACCAGCGAACCGCTACGCTGAGCGGCCTCAATCACCAGTACGCCTTTGCTTAAGCCACTGATAATACGATTTCGTCGCGGAAAATTGCGCGGTAGAGGAAGCATATCCAAAGGGAACTCAGACACCAGTGCGCCTCCGGCCTCAATCAGACGTTCGGCAAGATGCGCGTGTCGCCGTGGATGAATGGTTTCCAGGCCGTTCCCCAGCACGGCGATACTGGTTCTATTCATATTTACCGCCGCGTTGTGCGCGACGCCATCGATCCCCCGTGCCAGCCCGCTGGTGATTGTCACACCGCAAGCGGCAAGCTTCTCACAGAATAATCGCCCCCAGCGTTCTCCATACCAGGAATGTTGCCGGCTCCCCACAACAGCGACCTGAAAAGAGTGTAAACAATCGGGATCGCCAACAATAAAGAGGAGTCCCGGGTAATCTTCAGTGGCGCGAAGCTGTGGCGGATAACGTTCGCTATCGGCAAAAACGACATGGTGATGCGGTAACTCCAGCCAGCGCAGCGTTTTTTCCACTTCAATGTCGGAAAAGCTTAAAAAACGTGCGGCCTGGCGGGGAGAGAATCCTGCATACTGGAGTATCATTTTGTTAATACACGGTTGAGCAATAAGCCAGTGAGCAATGCGCACCATCTCATCACCATAAAGTTCACATACTCGTGCTAAACGTAACCAAATCTCGGTGTGGGTCATCCCTTTTCCCCCTGCCACAAGCAGTCATAGCAATCTTTGCGATTGGTCACTGATGCTGTCAATCAGAAGGGGTTTTGTCTAGAATAGAGGTAATAATCTTTCCAACTCCTGAACACAACTCTGGATAACTATGTCAGTTTTGCAAGTGTTACATATCCCGGACGAGCGCCTTCGCAAAATCGCAAAACCGGTTGAAGAAGTGAATGCAGAAATTCAGCGTATCGTCGATGATATGTTCGAGACGATGTACGCCGAAGAAGGTATTGGCCTGGCGGCAACGCAGGTTGATATTCATCAGCGCATCATTGTTATTGATATCTCTGAAAATCGCGATGAGCGCCTGGTGTTGATCAACCCTGAGCTACTGGAAAAAGACGGTGAAACCGGCATTGAAGAAGGTTGCCTGTCTATTCCCGAACAGCGAGCATTAGTACCGCGCGCTGAGAAAGTAAAAATTCGCGCACTCGATCGTGAGGGTAACCCCTTTGAACTGGAAGCCGATGGCCTGTTAGCGATCTGCATTCAACACGAAATGGATCACCTGGTTGGTAAATTGTTTATTGATTATCTGTCGCCGTTGAAACAACAACGCATTCGTCAGAAAGTTGAAAAACTTGACCGCCTGAACGCCCGACCTTAAGGACAAGAATCAACGTGTCAGACTCACTACGTATTATTTTTGCGGGTACACCTGACTTTGCAGCGCGTCATCTCGACGCGCTGCTGTCTTCTGGACATAACGTCGTCGGCGTATTTACCCAACCGGATCGCCCAGCAGGACGTGGTAAAAAGCTGATGCCCAGCCCGGTAAAAGTGCTGGCCGAAGAAAAAGGGTTACCGGTTTTTCAGCCCGTCTCTCTTCGTCCTCAGGAAAACCAGCAGTTAGTTGCTGACCTGCACGCAGATGTAATGGTGGTAGTGGCATATGGCCTTATTCTGCCAAAAGCCGTGCTGGACATGCCGCGCTTGGGATGCATCAACGTCCATGGTTCCCTGCTTCCTCGCTGGCGCGGCGCGGCACCCATCCAACGTTCACTGTGGGCTGGCGATACCGAAACCGGCGTCACCATCATGCAGATGGATGTCGGTCTGGATACCGGCGATATGCTACACAAACTCTCTTGCCCAATCACCACTGAAGACACCAGCGCCAGCCTCTACAATAAGTTAGCCGAACTCGGCCCACAGGGACTGCTGCACACACTGCACCTGTTGGCAACGGGCACCGCGAAACCTGAAGTCCAGGATGAATCGCTGGTGAGCTATGCCGAGAAGCTAAGTAAAGAAGAAGCCCGCATGGACTGGACGCTTAGTGCCGTTCAGCTGGAGCGCTGCATTCGCGCCTTTAATCCATGGCCGATGAGTTACATCGTCATTGATGAGCAGCCGGTCAAAATCTGGCAGGCCACGGTGATTGATAAACCTGCAGGTGCCGAACCAGGAACGATTCTGGAAGCAACCCGCCAGGGTATTCAGATTGCGACAGGCGATGGCATCCTGAATCTCATCTCTTTGCAGCCAGCCGGTAAAAAAGCCATGAGCGCGCAGGACCTGTTGAATTCACGCCGGGAATGGTTCGTTCCTGGAAACCGTCTGCTCTGACGGTTCATCTCTTAAAGCCCGGCATCTCCGGGCATTTTTATTTTTGCGGTTATGAAAAAAAATCTAAATTTACGCAGTATGGCGGCGCAGGCCGTCGAACAGGTTGTCGAAAAGGGGCAGTCGCTAAGCAATGTGCTACCTGCCATGCAGCAGAAAGTTGCCGATAAAGATAAGGCGCTGTTACAGGAACTTTGCTTCGGCGTATTGCGCACCCTCTCCCAACTTGAGTGGATGATCAAACAGCTGATGGAACGCCCGATGACGGGTAAACAGCGCACGGTCCACTACCTGATCATGGTCGGTTTCTACCAACTACTGCATACCCGTATCCCTCCTCATGCTGCATTAGCTGAAACAGTGGAAGGCGCGGTCGTGATCAAACGCCAGCAGTTGAAAGGCCTGATTAACGGCGTACTACGCCAGTTTCAGCGCCGCCAGGACGAACTGTTAACCGAGTTTGCACAAAGCGAACTGCGCTTCTTACACCCATCCTGGTTAGTAAAACGCATTAAGAATGCTTATCCACAGCAGTGGGAAACCATTCTTGCGGCTAATAACCAGCGTCCGCCAATGTGGCTACGCGTTAACCGTAACCACCACTCGCGCGACGCGTGGCTAGCATTGCTGGCGGAAAGTGGTCTTACCGGCTTCCCACACCCGGATTACCCGGATGCTGTGCGTCTGGAAACCCCAGTGTCAGTTCTGGCATTGCCCGGCTTCGAGCAGGGATGGGTAACCGTCCAAGACGCTTCCGCTCAAGGATGCGTAAGCTATCTGCAGCCGAAGAACGGTGAACAGATCCTCGATTTATGTGCAGCGCCAGGTGGAAAGACGACACATATTCTGGAAGTTGCTCCGAATGCAAATGTAATGGCGGTCGACGTAGACGAAAAACGTCTGTCACGCGTCTACGACAACCTGAAGCGTTTGGGCATGAAGGCCACCGTCAAGCAGGGCGATGGTCGTTTTCCACAACAATGGTGTGGCGAACAGCAGTTCGATCGTATTCTGCTGGATGCTCCATGCTCAGCCACTGGGGTCATTCGTCGCCATCCGGATATTAAATGGCTGCGCCGTGACCGGGATATCACCGAGCTTGCCCAACTACAGGCAGAGATCCTGAATGCGACTTGGGCGCATCTGAAGCCGGGCGGCACGCTGGTTTATGCAACCTGTTCTATTCTGCCTGAAGAGAACCAGCAGCAGATTGCGGCCTTCCTGACGCGTACGCCAAACGCGGTATTAAGCGAAACCGGCACACCTGAGCAACCAGGCCGCCAGAATTTACCGAGTGCAGAAGAAGGTGATGGCTTCTTTTACGCTAAGCTAATCAAAAAGTGATGAGATAACGGGTCGCGACTGATGAAAATTATCATTCTGGGCGCAGGGCAAGTTGGTGGTACGTTGGCTGAAAACCTAGTCGGTGAGAACAACGATATCACGGTAGTCGATACCAACGGTGAACGCTTGCGCAGCCTGCAGGACAAGTTCGACCTCCGCGTTGTGCAGGGGCATGGATCTCATCCCCGCGTACTGCGCGAAGCTGGCGCCGACGACGCCGATATGCTGGTCGCCGTGACCAGCTCTGATGAGACCAATATGGTCGCCTGTCAGGTCGCTTATTCGCTCTTCAATACGCCTAATCGTATCGCACGTATTCGGTCACCGGATTATGTGCGCGATGCCGATAAACTCTTCCACTCCGAAGCGGTACCTATCGATCACCTCATTGCCCCAGAGCAACTGGTTATCGACAGCATCTACCGGCTGATTGAATATCCTGGTGCCCTGCAGGTGGTGAATTTTGCCGAAGGTAAAGTCAGTCTCGCAGTGGTTAAAGCCTATTATGGCGGTCCACTGATCGGTAACGCACTGTCGACTATGCGCGAGCATATGCCGCATATCGATACCCGCGTTGCGGCAATTTTCCGCCATGACAGACCTATTCGCCCGCAGGGCTCTACCATCGTGGAAGCGGGTGACGAAGTATTCTTTATTGCAGCGTCACAACATATTCGCGCAGTGATGAGCGAACTGCAACGCCTGGAAAAACCCTACAAGCGCATCATGCTTGTAGGCGGCGGTAATATCGGTGCCGGACTCGCTCGGCGGCTGGAAAAGGATTACAGCGTTAAGTTGATCGAGCGCGATCAGCAACGAGCTTCAGAGCTTGCTGAAAAGTTACAAAATACGATCGTCTTTTTTGGCGATGCTTCGGATCAAGAACTGCTCGCCGAAGAGCATATTGATCAGGTTGATCTGTTTATTGCCGTCACTAACGATGACGAAGCTAACATCATGTCGGCAATGCTGGCTAAACGTATGGGCGCCAAGAAAGTAATGGTGCTGATTCAACGTAAGGCGTACGTTGATCTGGTGCAGGGCAGCGTGATTGATATTGCCATTTCACCACAGCAAGCAACGATCTCTGCATTGCTCAGCCACGTCCGTAAAGCAGATATCGTCGGCGTTTCTTCGTTGCGCCGTGGTGTGGCAGAAGCCATCGAAGCTGTCGCGCACGGAGATGAAACAACATCCCGGGTTGTCGGCCGTGCAATTGACGAGATTAAGCTGCCGCCAGGAACAATCATTGGCGCCGTTGTTCGGGGTAATGACGTAATGATCGCTAATGACAACTTGCGTATTGAGCAGGGTGATCACGTCATTATGTTCCTGACCGATAAAAAATTTATTACCGATGTCGAACGTTTATTCCAGCCAAGTCCCTTCTTTCTGTAATTATGGGGGTGCTAGTACAGCACCCTTTTTATTTCCCCTTATTTTTCATGGTCTAATAAATTCCCCAGTCAGCAATACATAAATGGAAATTGTCTTAACATTTGTTAGACTTATAAACGTCAGCTGCATAGGGAGAATAAAATGAGCATTATTAAAGAATTTCGCGAATTCGCGATGCGCGGGAATGTTGTAGATTTAGCAGTGGGTGTCATTATTGGTGCGGCATTCGGTAAGATTGTTTCGTCACTGGTTGCCGACATCATCATGCCACCACTGGGCTTGTTAATTGGTGGGATTGATTTTAAACAGTTTGCCTTAACGTTACGCGACGCGCAGGGAGATATCCCGGCGGTCGTGATGCACTACGGTGTGTTTATTCAGAATGTGTTTGATTTCATTATTGTTGCCTTTGCTATCTTTATGGCCATCAAGCTAATCAACAGACTTAATCGCAAAAAGGCTGAAGAGCCAACAGCACCGCCAGCCCCATCAAAAGAAGAGGTGTTGCTGAGTGAAATACGTGACCTGCTGAAAGAACAAAATAACCGTTCTTAAGCACTCACTGAAACAAGAAGGCCAGTGGTAAAAAAGTGATTCACTTTCTTGCCACTGGCCTCCCAGTTACCCCGATTTCCTTGTTTACCTTTACGCTGATAACTTCCTTTTCCTTTCTTATTTTTCTCAACCCGCTGTCTGAATAGCGGGTCATGTAATAGTGCTTCAATGGCGTTGTCCTTTATCTGCCCTTTGGTGTGCTGATAACGACTCATAATCTCTCCAGTGTGTAATAATTTACGCCGCGAGTGTAGACCTGACCGTTCAATAAATCAACAGCCTGATTTTGTTCCGCTAGCGCCTTGCTCAAGTGCCTCGAGAATAGAGCAGTAAACGCTGCTATGCGCCATGCCGCAGCATGCATCGTTCAATCGCTGTAGCGAGCGCTGCATTGTCTGAAGCTCAGCAATTCGGGCTTCAACCTCTTTTAATCTTTCCTGAACAATTCCCTTAGACTCCTGGCAGGTATGGTGCTCAGGATCGATACGGATCGAGAGTAACTCGCGGATCGACTCCAGAGTAAAACCAAGCTGTCGGGCATAACGAATAAATTTAAGACGTTGAAGATCGCTTTCGGTATAGAGTCGAAATCCACCTTCAGTGCGTACTTCATGCTCCATCATTTGCTGCTTTTCATAGTAACGGATGGTATCTGGCGTGACTTCAGCCAGTTTAGCTAATTCGCCAATACGATACATGGTACCTCCGCTAATCATCACTAATCCGATGCAGAAGTTTTTCTGCATATTCCCCACGCAAAAACTCGGTGCTGAGTCCAGCCTGTCGAAGTTTAAGTTCAAGGAGCGAAAGACGTCGACTTACCTCCTCATACTGAACCTCATCTTTACGAATTCCTGCAAGGATATCAAGCAGACGAATTGCTTCTCTGCGCAGCTCAAGTTCGGGAGGAAGGCAACCCGAATTTTTTAATAACCTGTAGCCGGCTCGCAGTTCCGGTGGAATATGAGAATCATCATCCAAAGCAAGCGGCTCACCGGAACCCGGTAAATCATCAAACTCGCCTTTGGCCTGCGCGTCATTAATATGGCGCTCTGCCCACTGGTCCAGTAACCACATACAGTGCTCCAGGGGGTGAACAAAAAAAGTACAGTTCGTATAGATAGGTTGGGGTGCTTCGGATATAAAAAAACCCGCCGGGGCGGG
>NZ_SZWV01000030.1:3979-7404 GCF_005280945.1 Citrobacter sp. wls718 | reverse complement strand
GTTCGACTCTGGGTATCAGCACCAGTTTTTAGGTTAATGTTCGGCACGTAGAAAAGAATTTGTCTGGCGGCTGTAGCGCGGTGGTACCACCTGACCCCATGCCGAACTCAGAAGTGAAACGCCGTAGCGCCGATGGTAGTGTGGGGTCTCCCCATGCGAGAGTAGGGAACTGCCAGACATCAAATAAGTGAAAAGGCCATCCGAAAGGATGGCCTTTTTGCGTTATGTGTACTCAGAAAAAGCCAGATGACGGTGTCAACGCCCTATCCGACCTTTAGGATTGGTACCATTATTGGTCTGATAAATGTAGTGCCGTTATATGCAAGTGGATGATAATATTAATGTATTACCTGCGATAAAAACGCTCGCGTACGTTCAGAACGTGGATTGGCAAAAAACTCATCCGGGGGTGCCTGTTCCACTATTTCACCTAGATCCATAAAAATCACTCTGTCGGCTACCGTGCGTGCAAAGCCCATTTCATGGGTGACACACAACATCGTCATTCCTGATTGCGCCAGGCCAATCATAGTATCCAGTACTTCTTTCACCATTTCAGGATCCAGCGCCGAGGTGGGTTCGTCAAACAACATAATTTTGGGTTTCATACACAGCGAGCGCGCAATAGCCACACGCTGCTGCTGTCCTCCGGAGATTTGTCCCGGGAATTTATGCGCATGTTCCGCAATACGAACCCGTTCAAGATAGTGCATGGCCAGAACCTCAGCCTCTTTCTTTGGCATCTTGTGGACCCAAATAGGGGCCAATGTACAGTTTTGCAAGACCGTCAAATGCGGAAAGAGATTAAAGTGCTGAAAGACCATACCGACTTCTTGCCTGACACGCTCAATATTGCGGATGTCTTCGTTGAGTTCAATCCCATCCACCACAATGCGTCCTTGCTGATGCTCTTCCAGATGATTAATACAGCGGATGGTTGTCGATTTACCAGAGCCAGAAGGCCCACATAATACGATGCGTTCCCCCTGTTTTACCTTCAGGTTAATATTCTTAAGAACATGAAACTGCCCATACCACTTGTTGACGTTTTCCAGCGTAATCATCGCGTCGGTAGACGGCATTAATAATTGGCTCATAAATTCCTCAGTGCGGTGTACGCCCGGTGTTAAAACGTTTTTCCAGATGCTGGCTGTAACGAGACATGCTGAAACAGAAAATCCAGTAAATCAGTGCGGCAAAAACGTAGCCTTCTGTCGACATCCCCAGCCAGGCGGGATCGACGGTTGCTTGTTGTACGCTACTAAAAAGATCAAACAGACCTATGATGATGACCAGGCTGGTATCTTTGAACAGCGCGATAATCGTGTTGACCAGGCCGGGAATAACCAACTTAAGCGCTTGGGGAAGAATAACCAGTCCCTGCGTCTTCCAGTATCCTAGTGCCAGTGACTCGGCGGCTTCATACTGCCCCTTTGGTAAGGCTTGTAATCCTCCGCGCACCACCTCCGCGACATAGGCAGACTGGAAAAGGATCACCCCAACCAGCGCGCGAATTAGTTTGTCGATGCTGGTACCTTCCGACATAAACAATGGCAGCATCACTGAGGACATAAACAGCACGGTGATCAACGGTACTCCACGCCAGAACTCAATGAAAATAACGGATAAAATCCGCACGACGGGCATATGAGAACGACGACCTAATGCCAGTAAAATTCCCCATGGAAGTGCACCGGCAATACCGACGGAGGCGATAATCAAGGTTAGCGTTAATCCTCCCCACTGCCGGGTTTCGACACGTTCGAGACCGAAAAAACCACCGTACATCAGCCACCAGACCACAATGGGGTAAACCACTGCCCAGACGGCGATATAGCGACCACGGTGGGACATGGCTTTCCAGAACATCGGGGCGATAGAAAGCAGACCGATAACCAGGGCCAGATTTACTCGCCAACGCTGATCGTGTGGATAGAGTCCATACATAAATTGGCCAAAGCGTTCATGGATGAACACCCAGCAGGCTCCTGCTTTCGTACAATCTGCCCGGGTAGATCCTACCCAGTTCGCCTGTAGAAATGCCCAGTTCAATAGAGGGGGAATAAACGCCCACATTAACCACACGCACAACAGCGTGAGCAGGCTATTTGACCAACTAGAGAACAGGTTCTTGCGTACCCACAAAATAACGCGTCCTGCGTGATTACTGTTCTGGCGCGTGGGGTGAGACAGCAGTGCTTTTGTCATCATGGCTCCTTAGCGCTCAATCAGTGCGATCCGACGGTTATAAATATTCATCAACAGAGAAATGCTCAGGCTGATGATCAGATACACCGACATGGTAATGGCAATGGTTTCAATGGCCTGTCCTGTTTGGTTAAGTACGGTCCCAGCAAACAGTGAAACCATATCCGGGTAGCCAATGGCTGCAGCCAGAGAGGAGTTTTTTACGATATTCAGGTACTGGCTGGTCAGTGGGGGAATGATGACGCGCAGCGCCTGCGGGATAATAACCTGGCGAAGGGTTACCGGATTTGGCAGCCCCAGTGAGCGTGCTGCCTCGTGCTGACCATAAGGCACGGCCTGAATACCCGCGCGAATAATTTCTGCAATAAATGCGGAGGTATACACCGAAAGTGCCAGCGTCAGCGCAGCCAGTTCTGGAATAAGCACCATGCCGCCACGGAAGTTAAAGCCGCGTAGTTCAGGCACATCCCAGTGTAGCGCTGCGCCAAAAATCCACTGTGAAAGCATCGGTAAAAAAGCGAACAGCGCCAGGGCCGTAGGCCAGGTCCGTCGCAACTGACCTGTTTTAGTCTGATGCATTTTATTAAAGCGAAATAACCCAATGGAGATGATGGCAGCAATCAGGGCGGCAGCGCAAAAGGCAACAAGACCCTCTGCCATTTGTGGTGCCGGAATATAGAGCCCGCGGTTGCTCAGGAATGCGATATCCAATGCGTTAACAGCCTGGCGTGGGCCAGGTAAATTACGTAACACAGCAAAATACCAGAAGAAGATTTGCAGCAGCGGGGGAATATTGCGGAACGTTTCGATATAAATCGTTGAGAGCTTGCGCAGTAACCAGTTATCCGACAACCGCGCCAGTCCGAGAAAAAAACCGAGAAATGACGCGAAAACAATGCACAGCGCTGAGACTAACAGTGTATTAAGCAGACCGACCAGAAAGACGCGGCCATAGGTATCGCCCTGCTCGTAATCAATCAGATGCTGAACAATGCCAAATCCGGCACTGCGATCGAGAAAAGAAAACCCCGAGGTAATACCGCGGCTGCTCAGGTTATTAATCGTGTTATGAATGAGGTAGACCGCAATGCTGACGACCGCAATGACGGCGAGTATTTGAAATAACCAGGCGCGGACCGCAGGGTTAGAAAAGGAGAATGATCCTTTTACGCTTGAGCGGCGATGGGGCATAAGAAAACCTCGGTAACTGTGACTCT
>NZ_SZWV01000030.1:0-3949 GCF_005280945.1 Citrobacter sp. wls718 | reverse complement strand
CGCAGCTGCGGCGCCCGTTACATCGCTACGGATTAACGCACCGGCGGTGCGTATTGGATGCCGCCGTTATTCCAGAGGTTGTTCTGTCCGCGTTTGATCTTCAGCGGGCTTTCCGATCCCACGTTACGTTCAAAGATCTCCGCGTAATTTCCTACCTGCTTAATAATATGGTAAGCCCATTTGTTATCGAGCTTCAGATCTTTGCCGTAGTCACCTTCTTTGCCTAGCAGGTGAGCCATATCCGGTGTTGCCGGGTTAGCTGCTTTTTCATCAACGTTTTTCGAGTTAACACCCATCTCTTCAGCGTTCAGCATGGCGAACAGGGTCCAGCGAACAATGGAAAACCACTCGTCATCTCCACGGCGGACGACAGGTCCCAGCGGCTCTTTGGAGATAACTTCAGGCAGGACGATCCATTCTGCAGGATTGCTTAGCTTGATTCGCAGGGCATACAGCTGAGACTGGTCGGAGGCAAGCGTATCGCAGCGACCAGATTCCAGTGCCTTGGCGGATTCGTCCGATCGGTCAAAGGTGACGGGGGTGTACTTCATGTTGTTGGCCTTAAAGTAATCGGCCACGTTCAGTTCGGTATCTGTACCTGCCTGAATACACACCGTTGCGCCATCCAGTTCTTTAGCGCTCTTCAGACCAGCTTTATTGTGGGTGAGAAAACCAATGCCATCGTAATACGTTACACCAGTAAAGGACATGCCCATACCAGCATCACGAGAAGAGGTCCAGGTGGTGTTACGTGAGAGAAGATCGACTTCGCCGGACTGTAACGCTGTGAAGCGTTCTTTGGCGGTGAGTGGGGTATATTTTACTTTTGTATCATCACCGAATACGGCAGAGGCAACACCGCGGCAAACATCGACATCAATACCCGAAAATTTACCGTTCGCATCGGCGTAAGAAAAACCAGGCAAACCATCACTGATACCACATTGTACAAATCCTTTTTTCTTTACGGCATCAAGCGTTGCGCCGGCATGTGCCTGATTTGCGATCGCAAGCATCACGCCGGCCGCAGCCAGGCTGGCTATTATCATCTTTTTCATAGAGCATCCTGTGTGGAGGAATTATTGTTATGGAGACGTTTTGAAAACGTCTTTTACCTGTCTGTGGCTTTGGCCATACTCTTCTAAGCAAAGGTAGTGCCAGTTTTTTGCGACCGAATATTCGACGCAATATGCAGAGTGTAGACAGGAAAAAATAAATGCAGCGCCCTGAAGTGGTGCAAAATTGAAACGTAAGCCACATTTCGGCGCAAAAAATTTAAAATTCAGACAGGACGCAGGATAACGATTTCGGGCGGTAATATTGATGACGTGAGAATAACGATAGGAGGACATGTTGTTACGAAGAATACAAAAAATGCTAATTTCACATCGCGGATATGTGAGTGGAATCTATAATAATCTTATTCTATGATTGATGTCTTACACCAACCTTTTGTCTTATATGATAATTATCATTCTGATTAAAAGCGCGGCAGGTACCGCGCTTTTAAGAGGATTCATTTGGTTAGGGCAACGATCCCAAGTGTTAGGCCGGCAATGGCAGCAGCACCACCGGCGATTGCACCTGCTGTTTCCCAGTTATCCTGCGTGGTGCCTTTCATACAGGTATTGGTATGAACCAGGCGGCCCTGATCGTCATAGACAGGTACGCAAGGAGAATCGTGTGCACAGCCTGCCAGTAATGCTGTCAGCAATGCAACGGAAATTAATCTTTTCATGGTGTTACCTCTAAAATAAACGTTTCGCTAATAAAGCAAAGACAAACGCAAAGTCATCTGCGAAATCGAAAGCTATTTTACCACCTCTTAAAAAAAGACTGACATGAGGAATAATCTCAATTCGTGTGGTTTGTAAACATAATGAATAAAGCAGATAGCAATAAATGCTTTTTTCTGAGGGGTGAGAAAAAATAAATGACTATCTTATTAATAAATAAAGATCTCAATATCCGGTAAAAAGGCGTCCGTAGACGCCTTTATTTTACAAATTAATCATTGTGTCGACTAAAACGTCGTCTAACGACAACAAAGAAGACAGGAACGAAGAAGATAGCGAGCAATGTGGCGGTGAGCATTCCCCCCATCACACCGGTACCAACCGCATTTTGTGCGCCACTACCTGCGCCGCGACTGATTACCAACGGCATAACCCCCAGAATAAAGGCCAGCGAAGTCATCAGGATTGGGCGAAGACGCATGCGGGAGGCTTCCAGCGTCGCTTCAATCAAGCCTTTACCCTCTTTATCCATCAGGTCTTTGGCAAATTCCACAATCAGTATGGCGTTTTTGGCAGAGAGACCGATGGTGGTAAGCAGGCCGACCTGGAAGTACACATCGTTATTCATTCCGCGCAGCGACGCGGCCAGTAGTGCACCCACAACACCCAGTGGAACCACGAGCATGACGGAGAAGGGAATCGACCAACTCTCATACAATGCGGCAAGGCAAAGGAAGACAACGATTAACGAGATGGCATACAACGCAGGTGCCTGGTTACCTGACAGGCGTTCCTGGTAAGACATACCGGTCCAGTCATGACCGATACCGGTTGGCAGTTTTTCTGCCAGGCTTTCCATCATCGCCATGGCTTCACCGGTACTTCTACCCGGTGCGGCTTCTCCCAGTAGCTCCATTGATGGCATACCGTTGTAACGTTCCAGCCGCGGTGAACCATAGACCCATTGAGAAGAGCTAAATGTTGAGAATGGCACCATTTCGCCATTGGCGCTGCGGACATATAGATTATTGATGTCTTCCGGCAACATACGGAATTTTGCATCAGCCTGGACGTACACTTTTTTCACGCGGCCGCGGTCAATGAAGTCATTGACGTAGTAGCCGCCCAGTGCAGCGGAAATGGTTTCGTTAATATCAGATAGCGAAACGCCCAGCGCCTGCGCTTTTTCCTGATCGACATCCAGCTTGAACTGTGCGGTATCTTCCAGGCCATTAGGGCGTACACGAACCAGCAGGTCCGGGTGTTGGGCGACCATCCCCATCAACTGATTACGTGCCTGGGTTAACGCCGTGTGTCCCAGTCCTCCCTGGTCAATCAGCTCAAAGTCAAAGCCAGTTGCCGTGCCCAATTCAACAATGGCGGGCATGTTGAAGGGGAATACCAGGCCATCACGAATCTGGCTAAAGGCGCGGGTTGCACGGGCAATAATCGATTCAACGTTATTTTCCGTTCCGCTACGCTCTTCCCAGGGCTTGAGGCTGACAAACGCCATCCCTGAGTTTTGCCCTTGTCCGCTGAAGCTAAAGCCGTTAACCGTAAAGACGCTTTCAACGTTGGCTTTCTCCGTGTTCAGGTAGTAGTGGGTGACCTGATCCAGCACCTTTTGGGTACGTTCTTGTGTTGCGCCAGCCGGAAGTTGAATCATGGTCAGGAATACACCCTGATCTTCTTCCGGCAGGAAGGAGGTGGGTAGGCGCATAAACAGCACCGCCATTCCCACAACGATGATCAGATAGACGACCAGATAACGTCCAGTTTTACGAATAATGCCACTGACGCTATTGGTATAGTGGTTGACGCTGTGATCGAATTTGGCATTAAACCAGCCGAAGAAGCCGCTCTTTTTCTCGTGGTGCTCTGCTGACACCGGTTTGAGCAATGTGGCACAGAGCGCAGGAGTCAAAATCAATGCGACCAGTACTGAAAGTGCCATGGCAGAAACGATGGTGATTGAGAACTGGCGGTAAATTGCCCCGGTGGAACCACCAAAGAAGGCCATCGGGATAAACACCGCGGACAGCACCATGGCGATACCCACCAACGCCCCCTGAATCTGCGACATGGATTTCTCCGTCGCCTCTTTGGGGGGGAGATTTTCTTCTATCATCACGCGTTCAACGTTCTCGACCACCACTATCGCATCATCGACCAACAGGCCGATGGCGAGTACCATCCCGAACATCGTCAGGGTG
>NZ_SZWV01000029.1:0-18550 GCF_005280945.1 Citrobacter sp. wls718 | reverse complement strand
AACCAAGGACACGGGGATTTTCAAAACTCGTGCTTAAATTGGTCACGATTAAAACAATTTATGATTAATTTGTCGTGCTTTCTCGCGGCTTTCAATAAGTTGCTCAGGTGTCGAGATAAAAACTGACAGTGTATGTTTCCATTGCCCTATGCCCTCGAGATCGAAGTCAACTGAGATCTCAAGCTTCTGATCTACCAATTCAAATGACGGTATTTCCACATTATTAACTCGATTGACGACCAAAAAGGGTGTAGTTGGGGTTTGCTGGTTTTTATTCAATCGAGGGATTGAAGATAAGCGAATCATCTCCATCATAGCCAAAGTTTTGAACCATGGAGAACCTCTATAGCGCCAGTAAAGGTCAGACATATCACTACCGAGGCTAAGGTCAGTGAACCAAGTTCCTTGCGCCATGCTGAGAACATTTTCAAATATTTGGATGAAAGCTTCAATTCCGGAAATTCGTTTCAATGTGTTGTGGCACATGGTTGATATTTCCGCACGGGCATCCTGTCGCATAACTTGCGTTTGAAGTGCTAACTGAATTTCATAGTAATTATTGACTCGTTCAATCATAGGAGGTTCGTTGAGCAGCCCACCAAAACCAAGCTCGTTGCACAGCACATAATGCCTTTCCGGAGACCATTTGCTAAAGTTCTGTTGTAAAGCCCAAAGATCTCGTACGGAACCGCTTACAAAATGAGAAAGTCGAATTCGTAACCCTTCAGGAGCAGAACGAATTATGTGGCCCAATGCAATTATGTCTGGACCAATGGCGACAATTTCGTTTTCACCACTATCTTCTAAGGCACCAATTCGCTGAGAGCTTTCATGCTCAGACTTGATTCGATGTAGTTTTTCTACAGTAAAGCGCTTTTCATCCCGGTCAATCAGGACACTGCACGACACACAGAGCCATATTCCATTGTTGATATGAGAGCGTTCTTCAGACGACATATTTGGATCGTAACGACGAGCCCCAGGTCCGGGGGCTGCAGCACAAATATGAGCAGCGACACCTATCATTGTGACGGCATCTTCTCGTTCATCACTTGGCCCGACCGTTGAGCATTTACATCGAGAACAAAGATAGCTGGCACGTAGAGCCAAATCATTTCTTGTTCGTTTATTAAAATCATCCCGGTTTCTTTTCATTAAATATCACTGCCGATTAGGAAATTTCTAGCTTTATCACTTTGAGTGTAATTTAAATTAACGAGGCCAAACAATCATAGCTATCTCCAAGAGTTTTCCTTGCCGTTTCATGATCTCGCTGTCATCCCAAACATCAATGTCCAGCAAGTCGCGGTTAAGCGCCAGTGACGATTGCTTGGTGATTTCAGGCCTCTTTACATCCCAACCGCTATTCTGTAGTGATGAATTGAGAGGATGGGTGAGCAGCGTTAGATTACCGATCGTATTGACCAGAAGAGCCCGTTTTTCTACCTCGGGATTTTCTTCATCGACTAGCAATCGATCAATTGCTGGTTTGGCGAAAGATCCATCGGCTAGTGGCCAATTTTTCTCCCAGGCTACAGGCATGATATGTTCGACAGTGAGCACGGACTTGATGTGAATGTTCTCGTTCTTGGTGGTGCGCTTTTCTTGCTCAATGCGTTTTAGAATATATTGAACACGGCTAGATGTTAGATCGTTGTACAGCGGTCGATTGAGCCAGGCTTGTTTGAAACTAATATCGTCAGGCCAGACAACCGCATCACCGGTGCCATGAAGTAGTGCATCGCGCAATGCCTCAACAACATCATCTTTTCCACGAAGGATTTCTACAAGTTGCAAGAAAAGGCGGTTGTAGTTTTTCGTGGTTAAGCAGCAAACCGCACGTCTGATGAGAAAGGACTCAAGGATGTTTAGAGCCTGAGTAAGGGCATCTCCTTCCAACTCCACTTCGCCGCAAAGGAACAAAATCAGTGGAGATATTGTTTTGACATCAAAGGCATTAAGCATGCCTGCAAACGCACTGAGTTCGCTTGGCTCATCGGGTGTCAGTAGCTTTTTGAACACGCTGGCAAACTTTGCCAAGTCTTTGAGTTCATCAAAGATGCGGGGATAAGGTGCTTCCGTTTCAATCCAGATCTTGTAGTCGTGGTATAGCCGTGCGACGTTGACGTCGGTTGCCTGCTTCATCGCTAGGAAATGTTGAAAAAAGATGTCGGCTCGTGGACGCTTCAGGCGTCCCTGTTTTTCATCTCGTTTCCAAAAATGTTGATCAAATGGTAACCAGTATTCGTTGTAAAGCTCATCGGGTGTTTTGTCATCCTCTCCACGCTTTTCTCGATAGGCTCTCTGGAAGGCAAAGTTGCGCAGTAGATCGGTAGGAAGCAATGGTTCACTGAAACCATTTAAGGTTTCAAAGATCACCTGTGGGTCGTCCCCACCTTCCAGTTCAATTGAGACCAAAGCTAGGTCATGTTTGAGAGTATGGAACAGCGTCTCAATGCGATCGTCATGCGTGCTGTCGGCAGAATCAGTAGCTACGAAAACGGCGATTTGCTGATGAAAGTATTTATAGGCAACGATCATAAACGGCTCTACACCAGTCTGTTGGCGGCCGAGCGATGTTTGCTCCAATTCAGTAACGGTATTGAGTGAGCCAGAATCAACCAGCGTCTTCATCTGAAGGCGATCTACCTGTGTCGGCCAGACCTTGTAACGTTCGACGGTCTTATCATCCATGATCCCAACATTCACGATGTACTTGTTGAGTTCATCAGCAAACTCAGAATTGTGCGATTTAGCAACATCACGGAATGCAGTTAGAAGAATTTGAAAAGTTGTAAGGCGCTGCTGTCCGTCTATCACATCATACGCTTGTACTTGCCGACCATAGGTTGGCAGGTTCGCAATGACGATTGCGCCCAGAAAGTGGGGTGACGTTGTCTTCCGATCCAGACGTTGCTTTGTTTTCGCATGTAAGTCGGACCAGAGTCGTGATAGTTGCTTCTCTTCACGCCAAACATACTGGCGTTGAAACATGGGGATGACATAACGTTTGGTGCCATCAAAAAGCTCGATGACGGAGCGCGAAAAGGGCTTCAAGGTAGTCGTCTTCTTGTTGTTGATGTGGCGAGCGGGTCATGTTTATAACCCAAGAAAGGTCATACATACTTGAATTACAAGAATGTAATGCTAACAAGCGAGGCTCATAAAGAAAGGTTCAGTTCGTAGAAATCAGTGCTAGATCAACAAACCAGTGAGTAAATAGTAAGCCTTGCTTTGAAGTGGTATATCAAATTTGACCTCATTGGCCTGCTTCCCGCTGACTACGATCCAACAAGTATTAAATGAGATTTCGGCAAAACTCTGATGAATAGTCAATTTTAGTGCGTAGCTCAATTTACATACAGATCGGGTAGATCCATCGCTGTTGATTGTCGAAGGTGATAAAATCCCTGCAATTCAATTGCTCTGCCGGAAAGCATAATTCAATGGGTATTATTTCCACCAGCGTATTACGATTTTTTGGTTCTCTCATAAGAGTTGTTAGACCAAAAGCTAAGCAGCTTTATGCCGAGCGTTCTGCAGCAAAAGCTCCAGATGCTGATTTAACCAATATTGCCGATAATATACTTGATGAGGCGCTTAGCAGGTTAGGGGCTCTCGAGAACAACCACCCATGGTGGAAGAGTGCGCTTGCTGAGCTGGGGAGGGCTGCAATTCAGCCGGATTTTTTCAAAAAACCTCACGTCATGGAATGGCTTTCGCAAACTGACGTTCAATGTTTTCTTAAACAAACAGCGATAGCAAGACTACTTGAGAAAGAAGTTGATTCTGGTGTTTACAAAGCTCTCGTAGAGTCCTTGATCGCAAAATCGGGTGAAGACCATCGATATGCTGAGTCAATAATTTCAACTGCCGTAGCTGTGCTCAAGGCAAGTATCACAGGCTCTGTCTGTGATCCAGGAACCGCGGCAATTACTCAAGCTGCCATGATCGAATTATTAGGTCAATTAGGTTCCATGAATGAAACACTGAACACTCTTATGTCTTCAGGCCTTGAAAAGGAAACTAACTGGGCCCAGCATCCAGATGCTTCTTATCTGGCTTTGGCCATTCTGATAGGGTCCTGGCAAGACAAGGGACCATACGATATTGAAGTGGTAACCCAACTATTCGGGATAAGTTATGAAGAATGGTTAAAAAAAGCTCGAGAAATATTGCATTGTTCTGCTAGTCCACTGACTCTTAAAAATGGTATTTGGTCGGTAGTTAACCGGGCTGAGCTATGCAACCAATTAGGCTCACGTATTCTGGATCAGAACCTTGATATGTTTAGAACACTGGCTATCACTGTACTAAAAGAGCCAGACCCTGCATTTGATCTGCCTGTCGAAGAGCGATATGCCGCCAGTATTCATGGAAAACAGCTGAAGTATTCGAGTACTCTACGAAATGGTATTGCAGAAGGGTTGGCTATTATGAGCAGCCACCCTCATGTATTTACTAACTGCTCTCAAGGGAAATCTGAAGCAACTTGCATTCTGGTGATACGCGAGCTTTTTGCTGGTTCTGACTGGGTTTTATGGGGGAGTCTGAACCGTGTACTGCCCGTTCTTGCCGAAACTGCCCCGAGTGAATTTCTCGACGCTGTTGAGAAGTCGATGCGTCTGAGTCCATGTCCTTTTGATGAGCTTTTTTCTCAAGAAAGCACTGGCATAACGGGCAATAATTATCTAACAGGTCTTCTTTGGGCACTGGAAGGGATTGCTTGGGATGAACAATATCTGGTTCGCGTCTGCGTAGTGCTTGGTGAACTTGCCAGCCATGACCCTGATGGTCAATGGGCCAATCGGCCATCTAATTCTCTTGTAACTATTTTTCTACCATGGAGACCACAAACGCTTGCATCCATTGGCAAGCGTAAGGTTGCCATTCAGACTCTTTTTAATGAATGGCCGGAAGTTGCATGGAAATTGATTATTCAGCTTTTGCCTGATCAATGCCAAACCTCTTTTGGAACCCATAAACCAAAATGGCGCATGGTAATTCCCGATGATGGGGGAAAAGGTGTTACGGATCAGGAATACCTTGAGCAGTCTTCTTTCTACGCTGAGTTTGCCGTGGCAGCAGCAGGCAAAGATCCTGCTCGCCTTTCTACAATGATTAATATTTTTGGCAGCTTGACCAAGCCTGCCTTTGACCAATTGCTCCAGATCCTTGTATCTCCAATAATTACCGAACTTCCTGAAGAGGAAAGACTTTCCATATGGGACCATCTCACTAGGTTTACAAATAAACACCGACGATTTGCAGACGCAGAATGGGCTTTGCCCGATGAATTGGTGATTCATATTGAGAAGGTTGCTGAGCAACTTGCTCCTAAGAATCCATTCAATTTATATCAACGCCTATTTACAGAGAGAGACTTTGATCTTTATGAAGATAACGATGATTGGGAAAAGCAGCGGAAAATACTGGACTCCCGCCGTGATGCGGCAATTTTAGAGATTTTTAAACAAGATGGTATTGTAGGGGTTATTAGATTTTGTAAATCTACTTCTTTATCTGGAAATATAGGGCGTGCACTTGGGGACATCGAAGATGATATTATCGAAAAGACCCTTCTCCCTCACTTTTTAGAAACGTCTGATAATAAACTCAAAGAATTAGTGAGCAATTTCATCTGGCGGCGCTACCATCGCTATGGCTGGGAATGGTGCGACAATATTGATAAGTCTGATTGGTCACCAAGGCAGTTGGGAGAGTTTTTGGTTTGTTTACCATTTATCGAAGAGACATGGAACCGCACATATGAATGGCTTCAAACTTATGAGGGGGAGTATTGGTCTCGTACAGCCGCGAATCCTTTTCAAGCAGATAATTATCCCGCTACTGCTATCGATAAATTAATTGAATATGGTAGACCACATGCGGCAATCAATTGTTTGAGCATAATGCGTTATGCTAAGAAGGAAATTAATATTGTTCAATGTGTAAAGGCGTTACGTGACGCAGTCTCATCAAGCGAGCCGCATCACGATATGGATGGGTACAATATTATCGAGTTAATCAAATTTCTCCAACAGGATCTAACAGTTAACCAGGGCGATCTTTTTAATATTGAATGGGCATATGTATCTTTGCTTAACCGTGATAGAGGAGCCGCGCCGAAACTTCTGGAAAACAGGTTAGCCAATAATCACGATTTTTTTTGCGAGCTAATTCGGTTGATCTATGCTTCTGATAAAGAAGAACAGATATGTAAAGAAACGTCCGGTGAATCAAATGTAATAAGAAATGCCTTTCGACTGTTAAGTGAATGGAAAACCCCGCCCGGGACTCAACAAGATGGAACTTTCAGCAAAGAGTGTTTCACTGACTGGCTGCAAAGTGTGAAAGTATCTTGTTCGAAATCTGGCCACTTAGATGCTGCGCTCAACCATATAGGTCAAGTATTAATTTATACTTTGCCAGATCCTGATGGATTATGGATAAACCGTGTAGTTGCCGCCGCATTAAATGACCGTGACGCTGATGAAATGCGCATTGGTTTTAGAAAAGCAAAATACAATTCACGCGGTGCTCATTGGGTTGATCCCACTGGTAAACCCGAAAGAGCGCTGGCAGAGCAGTTTAGGGGGAAAGCCGAGGATATAGAAAATGCTGGTTTTCAGCGATTTGCTATTATTTTGCGAGAACTAGCAGATGACTACGAGCGGGAGGCTGGATGGGTGATAAGTAACCACAATGGCCTAATTTAAGCACAAAATATAAATGAAAAAATGTGCGAGTCACCCTGGCCCAACCATCATTTCAAGCCATTGGTTCCTTTTGCTTGATAACTGGTACGGAATATCAGACTCGCATGGACAGTTTGTGTCTATTTTTTTTGTTGGTCATAATTGAATGATTTAGTTGAATATTTATTGTTGGCTTCTATTTTATGCTTGGACCTGACCTGTCCATCTACCTACTGATAATTCCATTCCCGCTTCAGCAAACCGGATGCCGGAATGGACCGACACGACAAACTTGGATACCGACTTGGATTGATACTGACTCGCCTCAACAATGGAGAGTCATTGACCGTCAGAGGCCTGGCTGACGAATTTAACGTTTGCGAAAAAACAATACGACGCGATCTGACTGAGCGTCTTGCTTACCTGAACCTGCTCCGACAAGGAAAGCAGTACCGCCTGCCTAAAGGGATTCTGGGGCAACGCAGCAACACGGATTTGCGCCGTTTTACCCGCATACTCGGTATCGAAGGGCTGTTCCCACGCTGGGAAGATCGCCTGCTGAACGTGCTCCTAGGTGATACCGAAAACAACCCCTTCCTGATCAAGCAACGCCCCTATGAGAATTGTGGTGCTTTCATGTCCACCCTGAATGCCATTTCTGGGGCGATTCAGGCATCCCAGAGGATTGCGTTTACCTATAAAGACAAGATGTTTTCGGCCACTGAACCTTATCGTGTCGTGAATGACAGAGGGCTCTGGTATCTGGCCGCCCGGCACGAAGGAACGTTGAAGAGTTTTGCAGTTTCCACGATGACGCATGTGCAGGTCAGTGATATGCGATTCAGTCCTGATCCCTTAGTCAGTCAACAGGTGGAACTTGCGGAAAGCATCTGGTATGGCGATGAACTCACCGAAGTGCTAATCTCTGTCTCAGCCCGCGCGGCATCCTATTTCTCTCGCCGCAACCTTTTCCCCGGTCAGGAAATTATCCATACAACGCCAGCCGGTGATTTGCTCGTTATTTCCCGTGTGGCGCACCCCCGACAGATTATTCCTCTAATCAAATACTGGTTGCCTGAGGTGGAAGTTATTAAGCCAGCGTCCATCCGCAATCAGATTATTGACGACATGCGCAGTGCACTCACCCTATATGATGAAATGAATGGAGATTCTTCAGATGAGTAATGAAACAAACTCACACGACGATAGTGATGCGGAAAACGCTTTTGAAGCGCTCGCAGTGGATTTACTGAGCGGGTTGCTGGGGGCGCATGATAATGCGCAAAATGCCGGGCTGAAAGACTGGCTGGACAGTCCTTTCCCCGTTCAGCCAGAGGTTTTACTCAAACATGCCGAATTTATCTGTGAGCGATTTCACGCGGGGGACGACAGCCACCTGCTGATGCACGGCATTGATGAACAACTGGCGGCGATGACACTTTCCCGTAAGGAACGCTTCAGCCCTATGAATAAAGGGATAGTTGGATATTCTACTCCTCGTGACCTGGAGAAAGTGAATGCGCTGCTGAAGGTCATTATCACCTGGTATGAGTGCGAAATCGTCCGGCTGAAGGTGAAGTATGGCGAAATCACGCCACCGGGAAAAAATAAACCGCACCGGTATGTCAGCGAGAAGGGAGAGCACAACGCTCTCCCTTCTGTTATTTATTTTCTGTCACAGTTTGACGATACCATTTTTAATCGCCAGCCGGACACACTTGTTGGCTTCCTGCATAATGACATCGTGCGGATACATATTCATTGCACGATACCCATCTGATTTCGCCATTTTTCCTTCCATGCCCGCATTATCCAGAATTGCTTTCCACGCATCGCGTATTTTCTTCGAGTCCTTTTCGCCCACGCCGCCCGAAAGTGTGCCAAACAGCTCCTTGTTGTTGTCGCCAATATTTTTGTATTCCTTTGCATCAGGGTCTAGCAGCATAGCCATTTGTGTTGACTGACGGGTGGCCTCATAACAACGGCCCGCTGTTTCCAGTGAGATTTGAGCGGCGGATGCTGAAGCAGAAGCTGCCAGAATGCATGTGGTGAGAATGATGTTTTTCATTAAAAAAACCTGTGAAGAATGAAGAGGTCTGAATTCAGTTATTGATAGCGCTAGCGTTAATGGGCTATTCATCGCCTTTGCGGTTGGCGGTGTTGCTGTAATAAGTGACGCATTTATCCGCGAAAGCGGCCTGCTGATAAGCCCGGGGCAGTTCATTTTCCAGAGCATTGAAGTTTTCATTAATGGATTCCTGGTCAACGCCGTGGCGGGCCAGTTCGTTGTGCAGCCAGCTTTTGGTGAAAGCTATGTCACGTCCACTGGACTCCATCAGGGTTTCATTCCCCTTTAGCGCCAGATAGCAACTCACCCGGTTTTCAACCTGAACCAGCCCGGCATGAGCGCTGACAAGCGGGATGAGCGATATAAACAGCGCAGTAAAAATCTTGTTCATAATGTTTTTTCCTTAAATAACAGGCCATGCGGGATACCGCAGAATGAGCATATCGGGTGGGTGGGACAGGTTATGACCACAGGGGAAAGAATTTTCAGCGATGGATGAAGGCACGTCGAAGTGGTGCAGAGAGTCGCCAGCAACCCGGTGATGTGGGCTCCATGATGCAGCCCATGCGGGCAAGGTCACGGCGGGCCGTGCGGGGTGAAATCCCGAATAGTTGAGTAAGTACGCGGACAGAAAGCGTCTTTCCCTGACAGAGCAAAATGACGCAGTGGCAGAGGCGTTCGGCAAGTTTTTCAGCGCGGGCCATCAGTCCTCCCATACGCGCCAGGTATTGCCGCGTTGTAGCCTTTTCAACTGGCGATGCAGAACCACGGAGTTATCCGGTCTTCCGGTCAGGCACTCCGCTGTGAAGCGGTGGCAGTTCTCCTTCAGCAGGTGATACTGACGTCTGGAGCCCAGCGCCCGTAATGCCCGACCGGCTGCGGCAATATTTCCCACGGGCAAGCGTCCCTGACAATCGGTATAGACCGACATGGCTGGGTTCAGGCCATTCAGTCTGGCCATAAACCCTTTGCGGTCGCTGCAAAGCACTTCACCATCACCGGACAGATGCACAATCCGGTTGTTGCCGGTGTAGATACCGCTGTGGGTAACATAGCCACCTGCCAGTTCGCACCAGACGATGCCGCCTCTTGCCGGTTCATCCACCGTGTCACGAATAACATTGTCGGTGAAGCTCTCCGCCAGACTGAACAGAGGCCGGTATATCACCAGCCGGGAAATGAGCGTGAACAGCATAAAGCCTCCTTATTAGTCCGGGGAAACGGTGACGGTGAATACATCCATCGCGCAGTACGCCACAAAATTGCCCTGCCAGAGCGTCCAGAACTCGCTCAGCTCATGGTTTAGCGGCAACTCCCCGATTAGGCAGTGCCAGGCATAGCGTTGAGACCAGCTGATATCGAATTCCTTTGCCAGCTCGGCCCAGACCCGACCCTGCCAGCTAAAGTCGGTGAGGTAATCCAGCTGCCATATTTCAGGCTGCTCGCTGCGGATGAGGCGGATTTCTACCGGATGCCAGCCACCGTTTTCAGCGCTGTACTCCGGGTCACGAAAGTTCAGCACGGCACCCTGACAAGTGTCAGGCAGTGGCGCGAGGTGTGTGGTTATCAGTGCGATAAACTCGCCACTCAGGGGAAGGTCAAGCGTGGGCTGATGCAGTGTGGGTGAACAAGGGGTCACAGATAATCTCCTTTATAGCAATATAAATTGGGTTGCCTTCGGCAGTGCAAAGGTCATGAGGGGGTTGGGTAAGGGCAAGGGGGATAAAAGGGGGTCAGGCAGAAGGGGAGAAGGTCAGCAGTTTTTCCAGCCGCTTTTCCCAGTCCGGGTAACAGCGATGGCTGAATGCCCCGCCTGAACCCTCTTCGGTGAGACAGATATCAGCGCAGCGAAGAATGGCAGCGAGGAAACCTGCATTGTTACGGCTGGTGCTGGTATACAGTGGTCGCAGAGCAGTGGAGGTGAAATCACCGGTTTCATGAGCTTTCAGAACGCCAGATATAGCACTCAGGGCAATCCATTCCCGGGAAAACAGACCGCCACTGTCGTTGGCAATAATGCGCAATCCCCGTTCCCCGTCCAGATTTTCAGTCATCTCCCAGTGCAGCAGGCCAGTGGAATGCGGATTAATCTTCTCGGCCTCGCCGGTAAGAACGCAGAGGTCATTCTGAGTTTCAGCATTAGAGGCTGGTGCGGATTTGGTCTTTTTCATCGGTTAATATCCTGAAGGTTGGGCCACAGCGATAAGTTCAGCGGCACCTGTAAAGGTCGCTGTCGACGGGAACAGCAGATAAAAGCCCTGCCCTGAATCACTGAGAATGGTCAGGGCAAGAAACAGCGAAGCATCCAGACGAATGACGTATTCGGCATTGCAGGCCAAATGGTGCAGATAGGTGGTCAGTTGTTCAGGAAGGTGCTCCTCCTCATCGGGGAGCAGATACAAAAGCTGGGTTTGGGTTTCTTCCCACAGCGTCGTTGCAGCAGTGAGACTGCTATCAGTGCATTCGGTGAGTTCGTTAACCAGCTGCAGTTGCTGAATAGGTGACACAGGCAGGCAGAACGCATCTGCCGGAGACTGTATAATGTGCATAGCGGTGTCCTGATTAATTAATGGGCACCAGAATAATATGTGGATGAACACTGGAATTATTACAGATGGATAAAAGCAATAACGTCGCTGATTTTTCACACTTCGAACACTCTCCTGAGTGGTGTATTCAGAACAGTAAAGACATCGAGTTTATTAATGATGTTTCAGCGACATCATTAATCAGGAAGATATATGGTGCATATCTTCCTGAAGATAATGAGTCCCGGTGTGATGGCAGTAAAGAAAAAAGTGTCATGCAGTATGTGTCGATGCGCAATGTGTTTGGGCGACTTGACTGTATTTTCTCTGAGGCATTGCAGTATGGCGTGGCGTCAGATGATGCTCGTGCAAATTATAATAACGAACGATTTCATGCTAACCGTCAGGCGCAGCTTATCAACCACCTCATGCTGTATTCTTTTTGTTATCAGAAGCTTAATGATTTTCATCGGTATTATATAGACTATATTAAATCGCTGGTAGATAAGCCCAGAGGCAGGGAGTTTTCTCTGGTTGATTCAGGAGAGGTGATAGTGAAATCATTTTTCCCTCCTGAAAAAGAACCTGTACTGGAAGGGATCTGTTCTAATGGTTGGAATGCAATGCCCATCAAATGGCAGGCATCATCAGATAAAATTTATAAAATATTTGATAAAGGTTTCAATGAGGTGGTCTGTGGCTATTGCCAGGATGGCGTGTCACTACAGTTTTTAGATTATGTCAGTGGTGTGATAAAACTGATTGACGAAAACATCAGTAAGCTGACGGAGCTATATTACCAAGGGATGAGTGAGAATGATGCAGGCTATAATTATTATGAGAAAAAAACAGCATTTGATACATTTTTCCTTTTTAGCATCGTGCGCTATGTTTTAGCAAAAGAGAATAAAAGGGTGCTGAGTATGCCCTCATTTTTTACCAAGTCTCGTTACGTTATTAACGTGCCCAAAGTGCGTAAAAAAATGAAGAGGTTGCGGGATTTTATCCTGATAGATATATGCTATAAGGATTTGCAATCAGCCGATAATGAGGTTACTTGGCCTGAACTTTACAACCATCTTTTAAAACTATTTTCAAGATACCACAATCAACGTTCCCGACCTGCCAAAGAGAGTTTTGCTGCTCTTCAAGCTTTCTATGATGGAAGCATGCCAGATAAGAGCATTATCCAATGCCTGGAGAGGAACTTATGTCCACTTGATCGGATGGAAGATCGAATTAATCGTTCCTTCAAGTAGCCTTACTCTGGCTGGCATCAATTGAGTTGTGTTGCGAAGGCTGTACCAATGATTGCTATCCGTTGCCCACACTGGCGCGGAAATCATCTTATCGAAAAAATTTAAAATATTTTCATTCTCCCTGCGACTCTCTCCCTCCATCTAGCTCCGTTTTTAATATTTTTGCAAACGACGACTGTCATTCAATTTGTTGATTATTAGACATTTTTCGAATTTTTTGCATCTTTTTTTGCCTGCATGCAAACACGTGTCACAGTTAATCCGCAGTTCTGAATCACCTGTGAGATAGTGCGCCTGTTCCAATAAATACATCATCTGTTACGGCAACGGGTGTTTCTACAAATAGACGAAAAAGGGAGTTCAACATGAAAACCGTTCCATCAGGCAGCAAGAGATAATCAGCAGTGAAACTGGCTGAGCTTCTCCCCGACTATTTGAACTACGCTCTTACATATAAAAAATCATATTCATCTGATTTTTCAAAGGTTAATAAGTACATCCTTCCGAGGTTGGGTGATATTGACATTCATGAGATGAAAAAACGTGACATCGCTGCTTATTTACAGAGTCTGGATGGCCTTCAAAATTCCACAAAGAACAGGCACCTTGCGCTTTTGAGTGCAATCCTGACATGGGGAGTGGAATACGGCTATTTGGAAAGTTCGCCTGCTGCCGGTATGAAGGCATTCCGTGAACCGGCCTCACTGAGGCGCGCAATGGAGCCAGCCGAGTTCAGTGCGTTTGTTAATACTCTGAGGGCTGAAATCAGGGCCGAAGATAGAGATACCCTGCAGTTGTTGCATTTACTTGCCTTCACTGGTATGCGGCTGGGAGAGGCTCGTGGAGCCTGTGTGGAGGACATAAATTTCACCCGAAAGACGCTGTTTTTGAAGGATACGAAGAGTGGAGATTCGCGCCTGGTGCCGCTGTGTGGTGAAGCCATGGATATCGTTTATTTACAGCTGAATAAACACGGTAATCATGGGCTGTTATTTCGCTCAACGAGTGGGGGAAAAGTCAGTGAGCCCCGCAGGTTAATGAAGAAAATTTGTGAAAAGTCAGGTATTGGGCCCTTCACTATTCACGAGCTGAGATATACAGCGGGCTCCGCTATGCTTGCAGCCACACGAGATTTGTACGCAGTGAAGCGTTTTTTGGGCCACAAGTGCCTTTCGACTTCAGAGCGGTACGCAAACTACTTTGGCGTCCAGCAACACGATGACATCGAACGTGCGATATCAATAATGCTGAATCGCTGAAATTGTTAATTAAACCTTAAACCACATTACGGATTTCATTTCCTTTAACCGGGAAGGGAATTCCACGACTCAAATTTAGATAAAGAAGGTATTTAGTATGTCAAACGTTAATGCACAATCAACTGAAGTACGCTTGCCAGACGGCTTTTATGAACATAATGGACAACTGTTTTTTCATGATGAAATTGGCGATAAGGATATTCTGATTTCAACTCAATCACTGGTGCCAGTGGTGAAAGCTTGTAATAAAAACCTGAATGCGAACTGGCATATTATGCTTCGTTGTATTAACCATAGTGGTGCTGAAGTGGAGATTACAATTTGCCTGAAACAGGCAACAATGAATATTGATCCGATAACCGGCTATCTGGCAGGTTGTGGTGTGTTCATTAAGAATAAAAAACATTTTATGAGCTTCCTTGAAGCATCGTGCGGGCTGGATTTGCCCGTTTATCGGGTCGCCACTCAGGCAGGGTTCCAGCCAGATGGTGAACTCATTTTTATGTATGGCTATACACCGGTATTTGCGCCTGAGTATGTGGATTTTCAAGGTGTCGTGCCTGCAGAAAGCATGCAAGTGAATGAAAGTGTGGCGATTTCTGGTTTGCTAGACGACTGGAAACTTAAGGTGGCGGGTAAAGTGCATGGGTTTGCGCCAAAAGTGTCAATCCTGATCGGTCTGAGCTCGCCTCTTCTGTCTTTCATTGGTGAAGGTGGTGCTATGTTCCATCTGGCGGGGCACAGCTCTACCGGTAAGACGGTTGCTATGCAGCTATGTGCCAGTGTAAATGGGCCCGCAGCAGAACCTGGAAGTGGCGCAATTACAGGTATACAGCGCTGGAACACCACTAGTAATGGACTGGAAACCCTACTGGCGTCCAGTAACAACACTACGCTTGCTGTCGATGAGTTAGGCAGTTTTGCAGGGAAGAACTTCTCTAATGTGCTTTATGATGCGGTGTCTGGTAAGTCTAAGGTGCGCATGAACGTTGAGGGTTTTGGCAAGGCGGTCGAGTCTACCTGGTCCCAGAACGTATTATCAACAGGGGAACTGACGATCGAAGAACGCATTCGGCAAGATAGAGTGTCGGTTCAGGACGGTCAGTTGCATAGGTCGTTATCCATACCGGTCGTAGCCGAAGATTCCCGTGGTGAGAGCGAAAGTGCTGAAGCTGCCCGTCAGCGTATTGGTGAGATTAAAAGCAATTTACTCTCCTGCTATGGCAGTGCAGGCTACGAATTTGTACGCTGTTTGACCAGTTTGCTTGATGATAGTAATAAAGCTTTAGGCTGGCATCAGACAGCGGTGTACCTGAAAGATGCATATCGTACCCGGACTGATGAACTGCTATCCCGTTTGCATGCAAATCAAATTGAGTTAAATGACGTTGAAAATCGTGCGAGGGATCGGTTTGGCGTTTTATATCTTACGGGCATGTTGGCAGTGGAATGGGGCATTCTGCCGTGGACCAGAGAGGACATTTTAGATGTGGTTTATGAGGCATTTACCCGATGGTTAAAAAATTACCGTAATGATGCCAACCGAAAAGAGAACGTCCTTTCCGGGATGCAGAACTATCTGGCAGCGAATGGGGCTAAGTTCTATGATTTCCGAATCCCCTATCCAGGTGTTATAAAGACAGATATTGCGGGGTACTGCTTAAAAGATGGTTGTTACCTCATTCTGCCTGATGCATTGGGACAGTTGGCAGATAAATGGGGGCTGAATGCAAAAAAACTGGCACAACTCATCGATTCTGAGGGATTTTTGATCCGTCCTGAAGGTGACAGGTTAACGATGCGCAAGACTATTAACAGGGGCAACGTTACCGGCTATTGTATTAGTAGTGAGTTCACTAAAGCGAAATTTTGATAATTAGTAATGATTAAATAGGCAGCCTTTTCCGGCTGCCTTATTTATTTAAGTTGTGCTGTTCTGGCCGCCTGTCAGAGAACTAATATGTTCTTCGATCAGCTGACCGGTCGCTTTAAGCCGCTGCGGATGCAGATGAGCATAACGTTGTGATGACTGAATACTGCGGTGGCCGAGTTGGGCCTGAACGTCATATAGAGTGCCTCCCCGGGAAACGATTAATGCCGCAACTGAGTGCCGACAGGTGTGAATGCAGACCTCATCATCGTAGATGCCCGCCCGCCGGATAATACGCCTGAAGGCTTTCGTGACATTGCAGACCGGTTTACCCGGAATTTTGCCACCAAACATCCAGATATTGCCGCCGAAGCGTGGCAGTTCAGCAATCAGCTTTACCGCCCAGTCATTGAGATGGACCAGTCGTCCTGTACCGTTCTTGGTTTCCGGCAGCCACAGCGTTCCTTGCTGCATACTGTAATGCGCCCATTTTGCCAGCCTCAGCTCATCACGACGCAACCCGGTTAGCAGCAGTAAACGAATATAAATCCCGACCACCCGGCTGTTGTCCTCACTGGCAGCCTCGAATATGCGTCTGATTTCGGTTTCCGAGAAATACCGCTGACGGGCGTTATTCTCACGCAGCAGAGGAATGTTTGCCGCCGGGTTCACCGTTACCATCTCATGGCGCAGTGACCACCTGAGAAGGGCTTTCAGTAGGGCAATCACCCGGTTATTGGTGGCGGGCTGGCAGGTTTCGCACAGTGATGACTGAAGATGGGTAACGTGACGGGGCGTGATTTCATTAAGCAGCAGGTTTCCCATCACCGGGGCAATGTGGTCACGAAAGCGCTGTTCATCCTTATTCCAGCTCTTTTTATGCAACTTTGCCCACGGGAAATAATACTGGCTGAAGGCTTCCTGAAGGGTAGGAATGGCCCGGCATTTGTCCCGCTCGTAACGCGGGTCAGTGCCGGTGGCTATCTTGCGTTTCATCTCAGTGGCAATCTTTCGGGCGGTCGTGACATCAATCTCCGGCCAGTGACCAATACTGATGGCGCGTTTGCGGCCCTGCCAGAGATAGCGCAGGAGAAATTTCTTTTTACCTTCGCCTTTGCCTACCAGACATTTGAGTCCGCTGATTTCCGAATCGCTGTACTCGGCTTCACGGGAAGGGGCATTGGCTTCATTAGGGGGCAGGCCATCAATGAGGCGGTGAGTGAACTTAAAACGGCGTGGGGTGGACATGCAGAAGTCTCCTTATGCAAGGATGATTAATGAGGTAATGCAGTCAGAAAGTGAGGCAGGGAGGGAAGAGTCCCGTGCCTCAGTGTGTTATGCAAACCGTTGCTCGAAAGGCCGCATGGCGATGTTCTGGCAATGATGGTCACAGATGGGGCGGTGGGAAGAGGTGAATTTCTCCGGTCTGCCTCTGGTCTTCCCCGCAACTTGCCCGGTGAACTTACTGAAAACGGGAGGTAAAAAAGCGTTGCGCCATAACGGCTTAACTGGTCATTCCCCGTTTCCCCGTGAAAATGACGCTGGGGTAGCATTGAATGAGATTGGTATTCGATTAACTGAAAGATACTGATAACAAATGATTCATATGAATAATATATAAGTGAATGTGTATGTGAAATCAGTTGTTAAATAGCATGCTGCTATGATAAATCTCAATAATCCTAACTAATTGAGAAGAATGTTAATGAATAATGCGACTGCAAAAATATCAATCTCGCTAAGTTTTCACGTTTACAGGAGTCCATAACATAAATAATTTCCGACGAGTTATAGAATTATGAAGATATAGTGTGAAAGGATTCCCTGTCAGAGTTATCCTTTTTGATGTTTTAGTTATGGTTCTTATTTAAGATGAGTTTGTTAAATTTTATAAATGCACGTAACGATACAAAATATAAAAATTCACTCAGGAGTAATCATTTATCTACGCACTGTAAAAATTAAGCGGGAAAACGGGAGATTTGGATCAAAGCGTTGGTATGCAAGGGATGTGTCGATCTCTCTGGCGGGAAAACTGCGGAGGAATCGCGGGGAAGTGGCGGGGGAAACTTCCCTGTTGATGCTGATCAGTCTTTCTGGTTGGCTCTTGCCCACATTATGAACAGTGTTAGTCTGACAAAAATCGGTGAGCGTGACAAAGACAGTATTTTTTGCAGTTTTAGGTGAAGTCTAATGGTTTGAGTGATTTCGGCTATGTTCCCGACAGATTAACACGCTACATCGGTAACAACGTCAGTGCTTGGCTCGGAGCGAATAAGCTAACGAAGCTGAAGGTCCGCTGTGAGCGAAAAGCAGGCGCTCCGAAAGCAGCAAGACATAACAGCAATCTTGCGCTCATCGTTATTACCGCATGCCTTAAAACGGCATGCGGGTGGTGGCGGATGTCACTTACCTCTCTGCAGCCACGCGATATTGCTAGCGCAAGCTATTCTTACTGAACTCACTACGTTCCTGATGGATTTGAAATCAGCAGCCGCCAACCTCCGTCAACGCTTCGCAACAACACCTGCGTTGCTGTACCGGACTCTTCGTGCAGTGTTCTATCCTTGGTGGTTATGGTCAAAGTCCAGTCAATAATAAGCAGAGCAATTTCACCGGCGGAGAGGATCGAGCGGATATGGTTTCTGATAACTGGCTGGGATGATGTCAGTGACAAAAAAGTGTCCCGAAGCTTTTCAGGATCGCTTTCGATGACCACACCATCAGTCATTTTCATAGTGGCACGGTTACTGAACAGAGCCAGCAGGTCATCAACCCTGCCTGCATTGAAAGCATCATCAAACGCGGCTATCGTTTCGACAGGCGAATGGTAGACTGCTGTCCCCTAGACTGGCCCCCTGAATCTCC
>NZ_SZWV01000036.1:72563-84731 GCF_005280945.1 Citrobacter sp. wls718 | reverse complement strand
ATCAATAAGTTGGAGTCATTACCACATTTCCAGTCAGCAGACCATCCAAACAGACCATCATATTTTGTCGGTTTATCCTGTGGTTCATCAAAAAATGGGGTGGGTTTGCTAGTCACTTTTATTCCTCCTCAGTAAACGGTCTGAATACAAGCTCTTTACTTTGAATGCCATCCATTCCTTTTATGGACCCAAACATATGGTTTAATTCAGGCTCAGATGTTGTCTGATCTGATTCGTTTTCCCCATTCGAATCCTCGGAACCACCATCCTCATCTGGCAGCGCCCTCAACACAGTTGGTTGCAGTGTCGATATCGGTGTACCCGGACTCCCCCCGCTGTTCAGGTTTATCTTCGGCCCCGTGATGTCCACGCCACCGGGATGGATCACCACAAACGAACCACCCACCTTCAGACTGATTTTGCTGCTGCTCTCCAGCACAATATCACCCTCGACTTTTATCCCCAGTGCACCCGCCACCTTCCGCGCCAGGTCGCCCTTCACCTCCAGACTGTGGCTGCCTTCCACCAGGCTGATATGGTCCCCGCTGGTTTTATGCGCCTGCTTCCCTTCCACCGTTACTTTCCGGTCATTCGCCACATACAGCCCGTCGTCATGACTGATGCTCACCATCCGGTCATTCTTCACCTTCAGCATCTGGTCATTGCGCACCGTGATGCTGCGGTCATGCGCCACGGTGATGGTCTGGTCATGCCCTGCGGCATTCTCCTTACCCACCTTCACCGTCTGCCCGAGTCCGATGGTAATACTCTGGTTATTGCCGGTGGTTTCTGTGTGGTCCACTTTCACGTCGGTGGTGCGGTTATTCAGCACTTCGGTATCCATGTTCTTCTGCGCATGGATATACACCTGCTCGTTATCCGTCGCATCCTCAAAGCGCAGTTCATTAAATCCCCCGCCTTTGTAGGTTTTCGAGCGGATAGTCATCTGTGTTTTTGTGCCGGGCAGGTCTCCGGGAGAACGGTTATCTTCATGGTAGGTGCGACCCATCACGATGGGCTGGTCCGGGGCGCCGTTGAGAAAGTCGACAATCACTTCCTGGCCCACGCGGGGAACAGCGAGGTTGCCGAACCCGGCTCCGGCCCATGCCTGGGATACCCGTATCCAGCAGGAGCTGTTTTCCGTTCCGTCCTGATAGCGGTCCCAGAGGAACTTCAGCCGTACCCGGCCATATTCGTCGCAGAAGATTTCCTCCCCCGCCGGACCGGTGACCACAGCACTCTGCGGGCCGTCAACGGAAGGTTTTGACAGGGGGGAGGTCCGCCATGTCCGGTCTGCCGGAATCACGTCGAATGCATTGCTGAGCGTGGTGCCTTCCCCCTGGCTGCCATGCTGTGCCTGCGGCTGCTCACCTTTCAGAACGCAGCCTGTCACCTGCCATTCCCGGTTCAGCGTGGGCGAAGGGTGGCCGGTCAGGGTGAAGCGCTTTCCGGGCCACAGTTTCGGGGAATTGCTCACACAGGCTGCCGTTTCGGCACCGTTGCGCCAGCCTTCTGTTTTATAGCGGGTGAAATTTTGTCCGTGCGATTCATCCTTGAATCGACCGGGATAATCAAAAATCTCGTACTGTGACAACTGTCCGTTCAGGTTGTCGGCTTTATGGCCGTAATATCCGGGCCAGTCGGGGACCTTAAAGGTGTAGTCCTGACTCTGCACGGAAGAGGGGCTGACGGTGGCTTCATAGCGAAACTCGCTGATGCATTCCTTGGAGACTTCGCGGGTACCGGGGTTAAAGGGCATTGCCCCCAGAGTGGAAACCCCGGCCACATCATCACAGAGCACCAGTTTTTGTTCAGGACCGGTCGGGTGTAACCAGTCAAAATAGAAAATACCTTCTTCGGCCCACAGGCGGGTGAGAAAAGCGAGGTCGGTCTCGCCGTACTGGACGCAGAATTCCCGTGCCGGATGGGATTCATAGAAGGAAGGCACCCAGTCAGTGACGCCATTTTCAGTGAGCAGGGTGGAGGAAATGGCCTGGATATCCTGCTGCTGAAAGATACGGAAGTTCTGGCGCAACCCTGCCCGCCAGAGCGAGGGAGAGAGGGTCAGGGTGTAATTCATCTGCCAGTCGTTGTTTTCCCCGCTTTCCATCCCGGTAATGATGCCGTGGAGGTAGCGCAGTGGGGTGTTACCCTGCCAGATGGTCAGTGTGGCGTTTTTCTCGAGAAAGCTGACGGCGGTGAGGCCAGACCGGTCGCTGGCAATATCGACACGGAGTAAAAAAGGGGTGGAGAGACTCTGGTAGAGGGTGAAGCTGACGACGGCGGTTGCCGTCTCCGCTAATCCATCCACATCCAGCGTAAAGCGCAGTCCCTGCTGTGACATAAGTATCTCTCCGCGAAATATCATCCGGGAGGCACCATACGCCAGTAAAGTCAGTACAGGTAGAACAGAAAGGGTCGTCTGGCTGAGTTTCGGAAAACGTTTAGGTTGGGTGATAAAGCATCATTACGAGTTTGCGTTGCTTACTGCTGAATCCACCTTTTAAACGAACTATTGTAAATACTTCGATTAAATTTTCCTTAAAGTTAATGATTTCATTTAGTGAGTGTGTTTTTGATTCCTGAATTAAACGAGCAATCTTCATCTTCTCTGTATTTTCCCTTTCTTAGTGATCTCCCTCACCTTTTAAACCTGGTTGCCGAATTTTGTTATTTACTCTGACGAAAAATTGCTACGATGGGGTCAGTTTTAGCAGAGGCGGTGAGCAATGGAAAAAGAACGCATCATCCAGGAATTTGTGCCGGGGAAACAGGTCACGCTGGCGCATCTGATAGCGCACCCCGGCGAAGAGTTGGCGAAAAAGATCGGCGTTCCCGAGTCTGGCGCGATCGGCATTATGACCTTAACGCCGGGTGAAACGGCGATGATTGCCGGTGACTTAGCCATGAAAGCGGCGGATGTACATATCGGCTTTCTCGATAGATTCAGCGGCGCGCTGGTGATCTACGGCTCTGTAGGTGCAGTGGAAGAGGCGTTGCTCCAGACGGTGAGCGGTCTGGGCCGGTTATTAAATTTCACTTTGTGCAACCTGACAAAAAGTTAATCAGAGGCGGCGATGAAACGTATTGCGTTTGTCGGTACGGTGGGGGCGGGAAAAACCACGCTCTTTAATGCGCTCCAGGGGAATTATTCCCTCGCCAGAAAAACACAGGCTGTCGAGTTTAATGAAAACGGCGATATCGACACTCCGGGAGAATATTTTAGCCATCCGCGCTGGTATCACGCCTTAATTACCACGCTGCAGGATGTTGATACGTTGATTTATATACACGCGGCAAATGATTTAGAAAGTCGCTTACCTGCCGGGCTGTTGGATATCGGCGCCAGTAAACGACAAATCGCCGTTATCAGCAAAACGGATGTGCCGGATGCCAATGTCGCCGCAACGCGACAATTACTTCGCGGGATAGGGTTTCAGGAGCCGATTTTTGAGCTCAATAGCCATGACCCAAGCAGTGTGCAGCACCTGGTGGATTATCTGACTGAGCTCAGCCAAAAGGAGGAAAGGGCAGGTGAAAAAACTCATCACAGCTAACGATATTCGTGCGGCCCACGCACGCGGTGAACAGGACGTATCGGTTGTTCTGCGCGCCAGCATCATCACCCCGGAAGCACGCGAAGTTGCGGCGCTGCTGGGCGTCACTATCACTGAATGCGATGAATCTGCGCCGGCAGTCGTATCAACGTCTACGGCAGCACCTGCTGCTGCGGATGACGGCAAAACGGAAAGCCAGCGTATTCGCGAAACCATCATTGCGCAGTTACCGGAAGGACAGTTTACCGAAAGCCTGGTCGCGCAGCTGATGGACAAAGTGATGAAGGAGAAACAGTCGCTGGAGCAGGGCGGAATGCAGCCTAGCTTTGCCTCGGTGACCGGCAAAGGTGGCGTCAAAGTCATTGACGGCAGCAGCGTCAAGTTTGGCCGTTTTGATGGTGCCCAGCCGCACTGCGTCGGCTTAACCGACTTAGTCACTGACCAGGACGGGAGCAGCATGGCCGCCGGGTTTATGCAGTGGGATAACGCATTTTTCCCATGGACGCTGAACTACGACGAAATTGACATGATTCTGGAAGGCGAGCTGCACGTTCGTCATGAAGGCGAAACCATGATTGCGAAGGCCGGGGATGTGATGTTTATCCCGAAAGGTTCCAGCATTGAGTTTGGTACGCCGACGACGGTGAAGTTCCTGTATGTGGCCTGGCCTGCGAACTGGCAGTCCTGCTAAGGCGGATGTATGAAGGATTTCATTACCGAAGCATGGCTCAGAGCGAATCATACGCTTAGCGAAGGGGCTGAAATTCATCTCCCCGCTGATGCTCGCCTGACGCCGTCTGCCCGGGAGTTGCTGGACAGTCGTCGACTGCGCATTAAGTTTATCGATGAGCAGGGAAGCCTGTTTATCGACGACGAGCAGCAGCAACCGCAGCCGGTGCATGGTTTAACCAGCAGCGATGCACACCCGCAGGCGAGCTGCGAGCTGTGTCATCAACCGGTGGCGAAGAAACCTGACACGCTGACGCATCTGACAGCGGACAAAATGGTCGCCAAAAGTGACCCGCGCCTGGGATTTCGCGCGGCGCTGGACAGTACCATTGCGCTGGCCGTGTGGTTACAGATTGAGCTGGCCGAACCGTGGCAGCCGTGGCTGGCGGATATCCGCTCGCGCTTAGGCAACATTATGCGCGCCGACGCCATGGACGAACCTCTGGATGCGCAGGCCATTGTTGGCTTAAGCGACGGAGATTTACACCGGCTCTCGCATCAACCGCTGCGCTACCTGGACCACGACCATCTGGTGCCGGAAGCCAGCCACGGTCGTGATGCTGCACTGCTTAATTTGCTGCGCACCAAAGTCCGTGAAACGGAAACGGTGGCGGCGCAGGTGTTTATCACCCGTGGTTTTGATGTGTTGCGACCAGACATCCTGCAGGCGCTAAACCGTCTTTCGAGTACGGTTTACGTAATGATGATTTTGAGCGTGGCGAAGCATCCACTGAGCATCAGCCAAATCCAACAGCGATTAGGGGAGAAGTCATGATTATTGAACGCGCTCGCCAACTCGCCAAACGTTCACCTGCTCGGGTGGTGTTCCCGGATGCGCTGGATGTCCGAGTGCTGAAAGCGGCGAACTACCTGCATCAGCACGGTCTGGCTCGCCCTATTCTCGTCGCCAGCCCATTTGCATTGCGCCAGTTTGCCCTCAGTCACCGCGTGGCAATGGACGGTATTCAGGTTGTCGATCCGCAAAGCAATGTGCAAATGCGTGAAGAATTTGCCCTGCGATGGCTGGCCCGTGCGGGCGAAAAAACGCCGCCGGATGCGCGGGAAAAACTCAACGATCCGCTGATGTTTGCCGCCGCGATGGTCAGTGCCGGTAAAGCTGATGTCTGTATTGCCGGCAACCTGTCGTCAACGGCAAACGTGCTGCGCGCAGGATTGCGCATTATTGGCTTACAGCCGGGTTGCAAAACGCTGTCGTCGATTTTCCTGATGCTGCCGCAGTATCTCGGACCGTCATTAGGATTTGCCGACTGTAGCGTGGTGCCGCAGCCGACCGCCGCACAGCTGGCGGATATTGCCATCGCCAGCGCGGAAACCTGGCAGGCGATTACCGGTGAAGAGCCGCGAGTGGCCATGCTGTCGTTTTCAAGTAATGGCAGTGCCCGTCATCCCAACGTCGCTAACGTGCAGCAGGCAACGGACATCGTTCGTGAACGCGCGCCGCAGCTTACCGTCGACGGTGAACTGCAGTTTGATGCCGCTTTTGTACCGGATGTCGCCGCGCAAAAAGCGCCCGCCAGTCCGCTACAGGGCAATGCCAATGTGATGGTTTTCCCGTCGCTGGAGGCAGGCAATATTGGTTATAAAATCGCCCAGCGCCTGGGAGGGTATCGTGCCGTAGGCCCCTTAATTCAGGGACTTGCCGCACCGCTTCACGACCTCTCTCGCGGCTGTAGCGTGCAGGAAATTATCGAACTGGCGTTGGTGGCAGCTGTGCCGCGCCAGACTGAAATGAGTCGTGAAAGCGCCTCGCAAACACTGGTTGTTTAGGTCCCGTTCTGGACCCCTTCTACTAAGAGGAAAACACAATGGAAGCATTAGGAATGATTGAAACCCGGGGCCTGGTTGCACTGATTGAGGCTTCTGACGCAATGGTTAAAGCGGCACGCGTGAAACTGGTTGGCGTGAAGCAGATCGGTGGCGGCCTGTGTACTGCCATGGTTCGTGGTGATGTGGCCGCTTGCAAAGCAGCTACGGATGCCGGTGCTGCTGCGCAGCGTATTGGCGAACTGGTTTCTGTACACGTTATCCCGCGTCCGCATGGCGATCTGGAAGAAGTATTCCCGATCAGCTTCAAAGGCGACAGCAACGATATGTAAGTCGTCCATGTGACGCCACTGGATTGTTAAGAGAAAGCTGGCGTCACCCTCTCTCCTTTTCACATTACCTTCTGCGGAGGGTAGGGGGAGGTTTTACCTGAAATATGCCACGGAGGCGGGTATGAAACTGGCAATCGTCACAGGACAAATTGTTTGTACCGTACGCCATCAGGGGCTCGCGCACGACAAGTTGCTGATGGTGGAAATGATTGATGCTCAGGGAAATCCCGACGGGCAGTGTGCTGTTGCTACCGACAGCATCGGGGCGGGAACCGGAGAGTGGGTGCTGCTGGTCAGTGGAAGCTCTGCCCGCCAGGCGCACAGTAGTGACTCATCCCCTGTCGATCTGTGCGTGATTGGCATTGTCGATGAAGTGGTGGCAGGTGGTCAGGTGATCTTCCATAAATAAGGCAGAAAATCATGAATCAACAGGATATTGAACAGGTCGTGAAAGCGGTGCTGCTGAAAATGAAAGACAGCAGCCAACCCGTCAGTGCCGTTCAAGAAATGGGCGTATTTGCCTCCCTGGATGACGCAGTGGCGGCAGCAAAACTGGCACAGCAGGAGCTGAAAAGCGTCGCTATGCGCCAGTTGGCCATTCACGCCATTCGTGAAGCAGGCGAAAAACACGCCAGAGAATTAGCGGAATTTGCTGTCAGTGAAACCGGCATGGGACGCGTTGAAGATAAATTTGCCAAAAACGTGGCGCAGGCACGCGGCACGCCGGGCGTGGAATGCCTGTCTCCACAGGTACTGACCGGTGATAACGGCCTGACGCTGATTGAAAACGCACCGTGGGGCGTGGTGGCATCGGTAACGCCGTCCACCAACCCGGCCGCGACCGTCATTAATAACGCCATCAGCCTGATTGCGGCGGGTAACAGCGTGGTCTTTGCGCCGCATCCTGCTGCAAAAGGCGTTTCTCAGCGTGCGATCGGTCTGCTTAACCAGGCGGTAGTCGCTGCGGGTGGTCCGGCAAACCTGCTGGTGACCGTTGCCAATCCTGATATCGAAACCGCTCAGCGTCTGTTCAAGTACCCAGGTATCGGCTTGCTGGTGGTGACCGGCGGCGAAGCGGTGGTGGAGTCTGCGCGTAAGCACACCAACAAACGTCTGATTGCCGCAGGTGCGGGTAACCCACCTGTGGTGGTGGATGAAACCGCCGATCTGGCGCGCGCCGCGCAGTCCATCGTTAAAGGTGCGTCGTTTGATAACAACATCATCTGCGCCGATGAAAAAGTCCTGATCGTCGTGGATAGCGTTGCCGACGAGCTGATGCGTCTGATGGAAGGTCAGCACGCGGTCAAGCTCACCGCAGCTCAGGCTGAGCAATTGCAGCCGGTGTTGATGAAAAACGTCGATGAACGCGGTAAAGGCACGGTTAGCCGTGACTGGGTCGGGCGCGATGCGGCCAAAATCGCCGCGGCGATCGGCCTGAATGTCCCGGAGCAAACCCGCTTGTTGTTCGTCGAAACCTCAGCCACACATCCGTTTGCGGTAACTGAACTGATGATGCCGGTGCTGCCGGTGGTGCGGGTGGCTAACGTTGACGAAGCCATTGCGCTGGCGGTCATGCTTGAAGGTGGTTGCCACCATACGGCGGCGATGCACTCACGCAACATCGATAACATGAACCGTATGGCTAACGCCATCGACACCAGCATTTTCGTCAAGAACGGACCGTGCATTGCCGGTCTTGGGCTTGGCGGTGAAGGCTGGACCACCATGACCATTACTACGCCAACCGGGGAAGGGGTGACCAGTGCGCGCACGTTTGTCCGCCTGCGTCGCTGTGTATTGGTGGATGCGTTTCGCATCGTATAAGGAGTGAAAGAGATGGCGCATGACGAACAACTGTGGCTCACACCCAGACTGCAAAAAGCAGCAACGCTGTGTAACCAGACGCCGGCCGCGAGTGATGCACCGCTGTGGCTCGGCGTTGATTTGGGGACCTGTGATGTGGTGTCGATGGTTGTCGACAGTGAAGGACAGCCGGTTGCGGTTTGTCTGGACTGGGCCGACGTCGTGCGTGACGGCATCGTCTGGGATTTTTTCGGTGCCGTGACCATTGTTCGTCGCCATCTCGATACGCTCGAACAACAACTGGGTTGTCGCTTTACCCACGCGGCAACCTCGTTCCCGCCAGGAACGGACCCGCGTATCTCCATTAACGTGCTGGAGTCTGCCGGACTTGAGGTTAGCCATGTGCTGGATGAGCCCACCGCCGTGGCGGATCTACTTCAGCTGGATAACGCAGGCGTGGTGGATATCGGCGGTGGGACGACCGGTATTGCCATCGTGAAGCAGGGCAAAGTGACCTATTCCGCCGACGAAGCGACCGGTGGGCATCACATTTCTCTGACGCTGGCTGGGAATCGTCGTATTCAACTGGAAGAAGCCGAGCAGTACAAGCGCAGCAACGGCAAGGAAATCTGGCCGGTAGTGAAGCCGGTTTACGAAAAGATGGCGGAAATTGTCGCCCACCATATTGCCGGGCAGGGCGTCATGGATTTATGGCTGGCCGGTGGGTCCTGTATGCAGCCGGGGGTTGATGAGCTGTTCCGTAAGCGTTTCCCGGAGCTGCAGGTGCATTTACCGCAGCACAGTCTATTTATGACCCCGCTGGCGATTGCCAATAGCGGAAAAGTAAAAGCGGAAGGAATCTATGCAAGCTGAATTGCAGACCGCGCTCTTTCAGGCATTCGATGCCCTGAATCTACAACGCGTAAAAACGTTCAGCGTTCCACCGGTCACGCTATGCGGACTGGGAGCGCTCAGCACCTGCGGACAGGAAGCGCAAACGCGCGGGCTGACGCACATGTTCGTTATGGTAGATAGCTTCCTGCATGAAGCGGGAATGACCGCCTCACTGGAACGCAGCCTGGCGATGAAAGGCGTGGCGATGACGCTGTGGCCGTGCCCGGTCGGTGAGCCGTGCATCACTGACGTTTGCGCGGCGGTCGCACAGTTGCGCGAGTCAAAATGTGACGGCGTTGTGGCCTTCGGCGGCGGCTCGGTACTGGATGCCGCCAAAGCCGTCGCGTTGCTGGTAACCAACCCAACGCAGACACTGGCTGATATGACGGAAAACAGCGTGCTGCGTCCTCGTTTACCGCTGATTGCCGTGCCAACCACCGCCGGGACCGGGTCAGAAACCACCAACGTCACGGTGATTATCGATGCCGCTACCGGACTGAAAAAAGTGCTGGCCCACGCCACGCTGATGCCGGACGTCGCCATTCTCGATGCGGCGGTAACGGAAGGCGTACCGCCGCACGTGACGGCAATGACTGGCATCGATGCACTCACCCACGCTGTTGAAGCCTACAGCGCGCTGAACGCGACACCGTTTACCGACAGCCTGGCAATTGGCGCGATTGCGATGATCGGCAAGTCGCTGCCTAAAGCGGTGGGTTACGGCCATGACCTGGCGGCGCGCGAAAGCATGTTACTGGCTTCCTGTATGGCGGGGATGGCTTTTTCCAGCGCAGGTTTGGGCTTGTGTCATGCGATGGCTCACCAGCCAGGTGCTGCGCTGCACATCCCGCACGGGCAGGCTAACGCCATGCTGCTTCCTACGGTAATGGGCTTTAACCGCATGGTGTGCCGTGAACGCTTCAGCCATATCGGCAGAGCGTTAACCAATAAGAAATCAGACGATCGTGACGCTATCAGTGCGGTCATTGAGCTGATCGCCGAAGTGGGCCAGACCAAACGGCTCGCTGACGTAGGCGCGAAACCTGAGCATTACAGTACCTGGGCGCAAGCCGCATTGAACGATATTTGTATACGCAGCAACCCACGAACCGCCACGCAGGAACAGATTATCGACCTGTACGCGGCGGCACAATAAGGCATACCAGGACGTAGGCCGGATAAGGCGTTCGCGCCGCCATCCGGCAACAACGCGACATCATTGCCTGATGGCGCTGCGCTTATCAGGCCTACTAAGCACCTGGCAAATGGAGATAGGGCTATGGGAATTAACGAAATCATCATGTACATCATGATGTTCTTTATGCTGATTGCCGCCGTGGACAGGATCCTGTCGCAGTTCGGTGGTTCAGCGCGTTACCTCGGTAAGTTTGGTAAGAGCATCGAGGGATCGGGCGGTCAGTTTGAAGAAGGTTTTATGGCGATGGGCGCACTGGGTCTGGCGATGGTCGGTATGACTGCGCTGGCACCGGTACTGGCGCATGTGCTCGGACCGGTAATTATTCCGCTGTATGAAATGCTGGGCGCGAACCCGTCAATGTTTGCCGGAACGCTGCTGGCGTGTGATATGGGCGGCTTCTTCCTGGCGAAAGAACTGGCGGGTGGCGATGTGGCCGCATGGCTGTACTCTGGCCTGATCCTCGGGGCAATGATGGGGCCGACGCTGGTCTTCTCCATCCCGGTTGCGCTGGGAATTATTGAACCGTCAGACCGTCGTTATCTGGCTCTGGGCGTACTGGCCGGTATCGTGACCATTCCGGTTGGCTGTATCGCTGGCGGCCTGGTGGCAATGTACTCCGGGGTTGAAATCAACGGGCAACCGGTGGAGTTCACCTTCGCGCTGATTCTGATGAACATGATTCCGGTGCTGATCGTCGCCATCCTGGTGGCGCTGGGGCTGAAATTTATCCCGGAAAAAATGATTAACGGCTTCCAGATCTTCGCCAAGTTCCTGGTGGCGCTGATCACTATCGGCCTGGCGGCGGCGGTCATTAAGTTCCTGCTTGGCTGGGAGCTGATCCCGGGTCTCGATCCTATCTTCATGTCTGCGGGTGATAAGCCCGGCGAAGTGATGCGCGCCATCGAAGTGATCGGTTCTATCTCCTGCGTGCTGCTGGGTGCCTACCCGATGGTACTGCTGCTGACCCGTTGGTTTGAAAAACCGCTAATGAGTGTCGGCAACCTGCTGAAAATAAACAATATCGCCGCTGCGGGTATGGTGGCAACGCTGGCGAACAACATCCCGATGTTCGGCATGATGAAAAATATGGATACCCGCGGCAAAGTGATCAACTGCGCGTTCGCGGTCTCTGCAGCCTTTGCTCTGGGTGACCACTTAGGTTTTGCCGCCGCGAACATGAACGCCATGATCTTCCCGATGATTGTCGGCAAGTTGATTGGTGGTGTGACGGCGATTGGCGTAGCGATGATGCTGGTGCCAAAAGACGAAAATGTTCCGGCCGTTGTTGACGCGGAAACTGCAGAAGCAAAAGCGGAGGCGCAATCGTGAATACTCGCCAGCTACTGAGCGTCGGTATCGATATCGGCACCACCACCACTCAGGTGATCTTCTCCCGCCTTGAGCTGGTTAACCGTGCGGCAGTGTCGCAGGTGCCGCGCTACGAATTTATCAAACGCGAAATTAGCTGGCAAAGCCCGGTCTTCTTCACACCCGTCGATAAGCAGGGCGGGTTGAAAGAGGCTGAACTTAAAGCGCTGATCCTGGCCCAGTATCAGGCGGCGGGTATTGCGCCGGAAACGGTTGATTCCGGCGCGATCATCATTACCGGAGAAAGCGCGAAAACCCGCAACGCCCGTCCGGCTGTGATGACGCTCTCCCAGTCGCTGGGTGACTTTGTGGTGGCCAGTGCCGGTCCGCACCTGGAATCGGTGATTGCCGGTCACGGTGCCGGTGCACAAACTCTGTCTGAGCAGCGTCTGTGCAGCGTGCTGAATATCGACATCGGCGGCGGGACGTCAAACTACGTACTGTTTGATGCCGGAAAGGTCAGCGGCTCTGCGTGCCTGAACGTCGGGGGACGACTGCTGGA